>NZ_JBBDGM010000012.1:0-104013 GCF_037204185.1 Microbacterium bandirmense
AATCGACCCTAAGCGCTCGCGTCGCATCGCGACAGGCCCGTGTGTCGGACCGTCTCGGGAGGTGCGTCGTGTCAGTTCGTCGACGGGGGCAGCGAGTCCGGCGCGTACAGCGCGCGGGCCAGCCCGTCCATGATGTCGGGGATGCGGGTGCCACCGGCGAAGATCTCGGTGTCGGGGGCATCGACGATGCGGCGGTTCTCACCGGCGGCGGTGAGGGCGATGCTCGGCTGCGCTTCCAGCAGGCCGTCGATGCCACCGGCGCTCTCGAGCCCCTTCGTCATGACCAGGATCACATCGGGGTCGATCTCGATGAGCGCCTCGGGAGTCATCGGACGCTCGCCCTGCCAGCCGATCTCGGTGGCGACGTCGATCGCCCCCACCGAGCTGATGAGCGAGTCGGCACCGCTGCCTTCGCCGAAGAGGTAGTAGATGCCCGCGGTGCCGCGCACGTAGAGGAAGGCGACCCTGGGCAGCAGGGCCGGGTCATCGGGCAGCAGTGTAGTCGTCGAGCGAGCCTTTGCCGCGCATGAGGTCGGCCATGAAGCTCGCACCCTCGCTGTCGCCGTGGTCGCCCCAGGTCGCCGTGCGCAGGCGGTGGGCGAACCCCTCCCCCGCCGGCACCTCATGGGCCCCCGGATGCGCGTGCGCCGCCGCCAGACCCGGGTGTGGGTGAGCAGGGGCCGGCGCATGCTCCTCGCGCGGGGAAACGCCGAGCATCTTGCACGCAGCCCGGTAGATCGTGACCACCTCGCGCCGGATCTGCGAACGCTCGGTCACTTCGCCGCCGGGCCAGTCAAGCGTGAGTGTGTGCTCGCCGGCCGCATCGCTCACCCGCCAGGTGCCGCCGTGCACGTCGAGCGAGGTCATCACCGACGACGTGGCCTCGGGATGCCCGAATGCGCGCGCGATGAGCAGACTGTCGCCGGTGTGGCCGACCGCGCACCAGGATTCAGTCGCCGTCGATGTCGATCGCCAGCACCAGCACCGCGCTCAGCGAATCACGCCCGACGGCCAGCGACGGTCCGCCGATGTCGACGATCACACCCGCGATCTCGGAGTGGTCGCTGAGCACCTTGGCCAGCTGCTCGGGCTGGAACGGCATCGGCCGGTCGTTGCGGCCGAGTGCCACCACCTCGAGCGGGTGCGAGAAGACCTGCAGGAAGCGCGCTCCCTCTGGCGTGTGCACCTCGGCGATGCCGACCGGCTGGCCGTTGGCGCCATCGTTCACGGCCACCCAGCTGCGGGTCTTGGCCAGCGCCTCGGCGACCTTCACCGGCGTCTGCTCGTCGCGCGGGGATGCCAGCAGCGTCTTGATCGCCATGTTCTCATCGCCCTGCTCGAGCGCCTTCTGCAGCAGCTCGGTCGGGAAGACGGCACGATGCGGGGCGGAGGAGTTGTCGAGGATGATGCCCGCGAATTCACCGGTGACGACCTGCTTGTACACCGCGGTGACCGGCTGGGCGATCGCCGAGGTCGAGGCGGCATCCTCAGAGCCCTCCACGGAGTCGCGCAGCGCCTTGCCCGACGTGTAAGCCAGCATGAACGCGCGATCGCCGTCACGCACGACGCCGACCGACAGCGGCTTGCCGGCGTTCAGCTGCTCACGGGCGTCGCCGCTCACACGCAGATAGAGGTGGCCCTGCAGCGACTGGCGCATGACGCCGATCAGCTGCTCGTTCGTGGCGCCCTCCACCAGCTCTGCCAGCGCTTCGCGCAGCAGCACGTTGTCGTTCATCCCGTCGACGGTCTGCGTCGGCTTCGGCGGCACGGCAGCCGCCAGCGGCAGGCGCGGAGGGGTCTGCTCCTGGCCGGGCATCCGGGCCGAGGACGGGGAGGTGGGCGCGGTGCGTTCGCCGGATGCTGCGGGCCTGGCCGCGGCGGATTCGTCGGTCAGCTCGACCTCGGGTCCGGCGTCGGCGCCGACACCGCGGAACGCCTGCACCGAGATGCCGACGTCGGGCACGGACTCGGACGGGGCCGGTTCCGAGGTCATCTCGGCATTCGCCTGCTCCGGCCCCTCCGGCTGGTCGGCAGCGAGGTCTTCCGGCGCGGCGGCGGGCTGGTCGACGGACTTCTTACGGCGGGAGAAGAGGGCCATATCTGCCAGCCTAACCGCCCACGTGGTCGGCCCACTCCCCTCATGTCCGCGGGAACGTCGAGCGACCGCTACAGCTTGGCGATCGGGGCGATCTTGATCAGCAGCTTCTTCTGACCCGCGGTGTCGAAGCGCACATGCGCGATGCGCTTGGCGCCCTCGCCCGTGACCGCCTCGACGCGACCCTCGCCGAAATCGTCGTGGCGGATGCGATCGCCGGCGTTCAGCTCGAGGTCGCCGTTGTCGCGCACCTTGCCCGTGACCTTGTTCGGGAAGCGGTCCATCGCCGTGGAGAGCGGCTTGAGCCCGCCGCCCTTGGGCAGCGCCTTCGCCGCGAAGGGATCGTTCCCGCGACCGCCGAAGCCGCCGGGCCGGCGTGCGTTGAGCGCCCTGGACTGCGTGCCGCCGCGCGAGTTCACATCGCCCGGCGACTGCCGCCAGTCGACGAGATCGGCGGGGATCTCCTGCAGGAACCGGCTGGGCATCGCGACCGACACCTCGCCGAACTGGGCACGGGTCATCGCGAGAGACAGGTGCAGGCGCTTGCGGGCTCGGGTGATGCCGACGTAGAACAGCCTCCGCTCCTCCTGCGGACCGCCGGGCTCCCCCGCCGAGATCCGGTGCGGGATGAGGTCCTCCTCGACACCGGTGACGAACACCGCGTCGTACTCGAGGCCCTTGGCGGTGTGCATGGTCATCAGCGAGACGGTGCCCGACTCGTCGTCGAGATCATCGGCATCCGACACGAGCGCGACCTCGGTGAGGAAGTCCGCGATCGTGCCGTCCGGGTTGTTCCGCGCGAAGTCGCGGGCCACGGCGATGAACTCGTCGAGGTTCTCGAGCCGTGCCTCGTCCTGCGGATCGCGACTCGCGCGCAGCGACTCGAAGTACCCGCTCTTGTCGAGCAGCACGGTCAGCGCATCGGCGACCGATGTGGCAGGGGGCACCTCCCCCGAGGGTGGCAGCATGATGCCGGTCGCCTCGTTCAGCACCTCGTCGAGGCGCGTGATCGCCGCCTGGATCTTCGGCCCCACGCCGAGGGATGCCGGCGAGCGCAGCGCATCGCGGAAGCTGATGGTGTTCTGCTCGGCGAACAGCGCGATCTGCGCCTCGGTGACGCCGCCGATGCCGCGTCGGGGCTTGTTGAGGATGCGCCGCACCGCCATCTCATCGGCGGGATTGGCCACCGAGATCAGATACGCGAGCGCATCCTTGATCTCGGCGCGCTCGTAGAACTTGGTGCCGCCCATGATCTTGTACGGCACGGCCGCGCGGATGAAGATCTCCTCCAGTGCGCGGGACTGCGAGTTGGTGCGGTAGAACACCGCCATCTCGGAGTACGGCACACCCGCCCGGCGCAGCGACTCGACCTCGTCGGCGACGAACTGGGCCTCGTCGTGCTGCGAGTAGCCGGTGAATCCGACGATCTTCTCGCCCGCACCGCGATCGCTCCACAGATTCTTGGCCTTGCGGTCGAAGTTGTTGCCGATGACGGCATTGGCCGCCGAGAGGATGTTCTGCGTCGATCGGTAGTTCTGTTCGAGCAGCACGACCTTCGCGCCGGGGAAGTCGCGCTCGAACTCGGTGATGTTGCGGATGTCGGCGCCCCGGAACGCGTAGATCGACTGGTCGGAGTCGCCCACGACGGTCAACGACGCGCCTTCTGCTCCCCCTTCGTCCGGTTCCGCACCCGCAGAAAGCTCGGGTTCGAAGATCATCATGCCGTTCATGGCGTACGGATCGGGGGCGGTACCCTCACCGGCCGGCGGGCGGGTGAGCTCGTGGATGAGCGCGTACTGGGCGTGGTTGGTGTCCTGATACTCGTCGACGAGGATGTGCCGGAAGCGCCGACGATAGGTGTCGGCGACACGGGGGAACGCCCGGAACAGGAACACCGTCTGGGCGATGAGGTCGTCGAAGTCGAAGGCATTCGCCTTCTGCAGCGCGCGCTGGTAATCGGCGAAGATGTCGGCGAACTTGCGTTCGGCCGGATCGCTGAGGTTGGCCTGGCGTGCGTGGCCCTCGGCGTCGGTCAGCTCGTTCTTCAGCTTCGAGATGCGCGACTGCACCGCCGCGGGAGTCAGACCGAATGCGTCTGCCTCGTGCTCCTTCACCAGCCGCTTGATCAGCGCCCGCGAGTCGCCGGAATCGTAGATGGTGAACGACTTCGTGAACCCGAACTGCTCGGCCTCGCGGCGCAGGATGCGCACGCACGCGGAGTGGAAGGTCGAGATCCACATGCCGCGCGCCGTCTCACCGACCAGCCCTGCGACGCGCTCGCGCATCTCTCCCGCGGCCTTGTTGGTGAACGTGATCGCCAGGATCTGGCTCGGCCACGCCTCGCGCTGACGCAGCAGCAGCGCGATGCGCCGGGTGAGCACGCTCGTCTTGCCCGATCCGGCGCCGGCGACGATGAGCAGTGCCCTGCCGCGATAGGTGACGGCTTCGAGCTGCTGGGGGTTGAGCCCAGCCAGCAGCGGATCTTCGCCCTGGGCCGGACCGGCGGATCCGGAAACGATGAGAGGTGCTTCGGTCATGTCGTTACGAGTCTAGAGCGGGCCTCGGACGCCGGGTACGCTCGAAGGCCCGGGAGAACAGGAGCCGGAGATGGTCACAGAGCTGAATGAGCAGGAATGCCTCGAGCTGCTCGAGACGACGACGGTCGGACGGGTCGGATTCGTCGACGACGACCGGGTCCTCATCATCCCGGTCAACTTTCTGCTGCACGGTCGCGACATCGTGATCCGCACCTCGCCCACCGGCGTGCTCAGCACGCTGCCCTCGCATCGCGAGCGGGTCGCGTTCGAGGTGGACCACCACGACGACCTCGCCGGCGCAGGATGGAGCGTGCTGCTGAGCGGCCGGATGGTCCAGATCACCGCGGACGCGGTGGAGGGCATCCCCGGCGCCTCGCGCAAGCATCCCTGGGCCGGAGGCGACCGCTCGCTCGCACTCCGGCTCGCCACCGAGACGATCTCGGGGCGGCGCGTGCGCCGAGAGCGCACCTGACGCTGCCGCAGCCGGTGCCGCTGCCGCTCAGGCGATGCGCGTGCCCGGCGGCAGGTGCCGTGCGGGTGTGCGCGTCCGCGCCCAGGCGCCGGAGAACAGGCCCCCGGCGATCAGCACCTGCAGCCCCAGGCCGGCGAACCAGCTCGGCACCGTCCCCTCGATCTGCTCCTCGGGGGTCGGTCCCGCGTACCAGCCGCGATCGCAGGCATCCCAGCGATCCGCTTCCGGTGGCAGCTGAGTCATGCGCACGCCGACCTTGATCTGGCCGAACAGGTCGTTCGGGCGTCCGTCCACGAAATCCGTCGGTGTGGCATCGGCGAGCACCACGAACGGGTTGGCCGCCAGAAACCCCCACACCAGGTCGAAGCGCGGCTGCTCGTAGGTGTACTCCTGCCAGCTGTCGCAGATCGGCTCGCCGGTGGTCTCATCCCAGGGCCGCTCGTAGTGCGTCACGTCGCTGCGGATCGCCGCACCCCCGAGACCGAACGCGATGAGCGTGCCGATCACCAGTGCGGCGACGGCCAGATAGGTCGCGGCGATGGAGAACAGCGGCCGGGCGATCAGTCCGCTCAGGCCGACGCCGATCGCGGCGACGATGATGATCTCGGCGAGCAGCACCAGAATCGACACGAAGAACATGCCGGCGGTCACCCCGCCGCCGAGCATGCCGATCAGCAGGAACGGCACCGCGATCAGCAGGAAGGCCGATCCGGTGGCGACGGCTGCGAGCAGCTTGCCGAGCATGATGTCGCCGGTCGTGGCGGCCGTCACCTGAACGGGTGCGAGCGTGGCCGCATCGCGGTCGCCGTTGATGGCGTTGCCGCTGAGCGTGGGCGAGACCAGCACGACCAGCAGCAGCACGAAGTTGACGACGATCGAGTAGACGCCGGCGTTGGGCTGATCCTGGAACGAGAAGACCATGAACGCCAGCGCCGTGATGCCGATCAGCAGGAGGGCGAAGATCCCCAGCAGCACGTACCAGCCGACGCTGCGCAGACGCTGCGTCAGCTCGAGTCGGGCGATCGTGGTGATGCGCGCGAGGCTCATGCGCCCGCTCCTTCCTGCGGCGTGGCGCGTGGCGCGGGTGTGGCGGGTGGCGCGGGCGTGGCGCGTGGCGCGGGTGTGGCGGGTGGCGCCGGCGGGGCGGGCTGTGGCGGTGAGTCGGATGCCGGCGCCGCCGGCTGCCGCAGCGCGAGGAACGACTCCTCGAGCGAGCTCTGTGCCGGCGAGAACTCCAGCACGGCCAGCCCTGCGGTCACCATGCGCCGCAGCCCCTCGACCGCCGCGTCGTCGTCCGTGAACGAAACCAGCGCGTCCCCGCGGTCGTGCCCGACGCTTGCGTCCGGCACGCCCAGCGCGTGGGCGACGGATGCTGCAGCATCCGACCCCGACAGCCGCACGCGGTACATGCGCGCCGACGGCGTCCGCCCGGGATCGGCGACGGCGCCCGCGACGAGGAAGACGGCATCGTCGATGACCTCTTCGAGCTCCGACAGCACGTGACTCGAGATCAGCACGGTCTTGCCCTGCGCGGCAAGGGCGCGCAGCATCACGCGCAGGTGCACGCGTGCCTCGGGATCGAGGCCCGACGCGGGCTCGTCGAGCAGCAGCACCTGCGGATCGTGCACGAGGGCGCGGGCGAGGCCCAGCTTCTGCTTCTGTCCGCGGGAGAGCACCCGCGCCGGTGAGGATGCGTGCTCGGCGAGCCCGACGACGCGCAGCAGCTCGTCGGCGCGCGCAGCCGCATCCGCGGCCGGCATGTCGTGCAGTCGCGCGGTGGTCACGATGCTCTCGCGGGCGGTCAGCGATGGCCAGGCGCCCAGCGCGTCGGGCATCCACCCCAGCATCCGCCGCGCCGATGCCGGGTCGGCGACCGGGTCGACATCGCCGATGCGGATGCTGCCGGCATCGGGCGCCAGCAGCGACGCGAGCATCAGCAGCAGGGTGGTCTTGCCGGCGCCGTTGGGGCCGACAAGACCGGTGACGCGACCGGCTTCGGCACGGAACGAGGCGTCGGTGACCGCGTGCACGTGACCGAACGAGCGCCGGACACCCTGCGCGACGATTCCACTCATGCCCGAAGCCTAGGGCAGGGGGTGCGAGAATCAGCGCATGCGCACCATCCTCAACATCATCTGGGTCATCTTCGCCGGGTGGTCGATGTTCCTCGGCTACGTCGTCGCGGGCATCCTGCTGTGCATCCCGATCGTGACGATCCCGTGGGCGATCGCCTCGTTCCGTCTGGCGAACTACGCGTTCTGGCCGTTCGGGCGCGACGTCGTCGACCGGTCGACCTCGGGCATCGGCTCGATGCTGGGCAACATCATCTGGGTGGTGCTGGCCGGGTGGTGGCTGGCGATCGGCCACATCGTGACCGGTGTGGCGATGTGCCTGACGATCATCGGCATCCCGATGGGCATCGCGGCGTTCAAGATGGTGCCGATCTCGCTGATGCCGCTCGGCAAGGAGATCGTGCCCGCCGCCCGCTGACCGCCGAGCCGCGCCTCCAGGTCGCACTCGTTGCCGCTATTCCGGGCGATGAGCGGCATCCATTGCGACCTGGACGGGTCGTCGTCGGATCAGCGGCATCCATTGCGACCTGGACGGGGTCGTCGTCGGATCAGCGGAAGAACGCCACGCCGAGGTCGGGGTGGTCGACGAACACGCCGTCGACGCCGGTGCGCGCGATCGCGCCCCACTCCGCCTCGTAGTCGCCGAAGGCGGCCTTGCCGCCACCGGCGCGGAACGGCGCGGACAGGAACGCATTCTCCGGACGGCATGTCCAGGTGAACACGCGCAGGCCGCGCGCGTGCGCGTCGGCGACGAGGGTGGTGTCGGATGCCAGCAGCATCCGCTTGTTCACGCTGATGCCGTCCACCGTGCCGGCCAGCCGGTCGAGTCCGCGCGGCGCGACCGCCGCGGCGTAGGTCGGTGCCGCCTTGCCCAGTGCGGTGACGAGGTCGAACGGCCTGCCGGTCGCCTCGATGAGATAGACGAAGGATGCGGCGATGCCGGTGCTCTTCAGGCGGGTCAGCACCGTCGACTCGAACGCCTCGACGATCAGCGGCAGCTCGCCGTCGGCCCAGCCCGATGCACGCAGGTCGCGCTCGATGAGCGGCACCAGGTCGAGTCCGATGCGCTCGAAGTAAGTGGCGTGCTTGACCTCGAGCACCACGCCGATCTCGCGGCCGTGCTCGACCGACGCGCAACGCACCATGTCGAGCAGATCGGTGAGGCGCAGGATCGGCTGGGCATCGTCGAAGGTCGCGCTGGCGCGGCGGATCTTCGGCAGCCGCTCGCGGGTGCGCAGCGTGGCGAGCTCGTCCCAGGTGAAGTCCTCGGTGAACCAGCCGGTCAGCGAGACCCCGTCGATCTTCTTCGTGGTGCGTCGAGCCTCGAACTCCGGATGGTCGGCGACGTCGGTCGTGCCGGAGATCTCGTTCTCGTGCCTCAGCACGAGCACCCCGTCACGGCTGGCGACGATGTCGGGCTCGACGGCGTCGACCCCCATCGCGAAGGCGAGCTCGTACGACGAGCGGGAGTGCTCGGGTCGGTAGCCGGGGGCGCCGCGATGCCCGATGACGAGCGGAGATCTCCTGGGCACGTTCTCAGCGTAAAGCAACGCACACATAGCATCACGCCGGTATCGTAGGAGAAAGCGTTGACCGATCCCTCGGGAGTAGAGGCCACCCCATGAGCAATTTTGCATTCAACAACCCCGCGTTCCAGAAGCAGGACGCCCGCGGCGGGGCGCAGACGCAGTACGCGCCGCCGCCCCCGCCCACGGCACAGCACGCCGCAGTGGATGCGGCCACCAACGCGCAGCTGGAGGGCATGTACACCGCACCGCCCGCCGGCGCCATCGAGACCGACCGGATGACGGTCGAGGACACGATCTGGAAGACGGTCGGCCTGTTCGCCATCCTGCTGGCCACCGCGGTCGTCGGCTGGGTATGGACCGCATCGAGCTTCTACAACACCGGCCAGGCGAACCTCGTGCCGTGGATGGTCGGCGCCCTGGGCGGCTTCGTGCTCGCCATGGTGATCACGTTCACGTCGCGCAAGAAGGTGCGCCCCGCGCTGATCTTCGCGTACGCGGCCTTCGAGGGCCTCTTCGTCGGCGGGATCTCGGCGTTCTTCGAGATCATCTGGCCCGGTATCGTCATGCAGGCGACGCTCGCCACCCTGGCCGTCGTCGGTGTGACCCTCGCTCTCTTCGCCAGCGGCAAGATCCGCGCATCGAAGAAGGCGACCAAGATCTTCATGATCGCGATGTTCGGGTACCTGGCGTTCTCGGTGCTGAACCTCATCCTGATGTGGACCGGTGTGCTGCCCGAGGGGCAGGCGTTCGGCATGTACAGCGCGACCATCGCCGGCATCCCGCTCGGCCTGATCATCGGCGTCCTCGTCGTGATCATGGCGGCGTACTCGCTGGTGCTCGACTTCGACCAGATCCAGCAGGGCGTGCGCAATGGCGCACCACGCAAGTACGGCTGGCTCGGCGGCTTCGGCATCATGGTCACGGTCGTCTGGCTGTACGTCGAGATCCTGCGCATGATCGCGATCCTGCGCGGCGACAACTGACATCGTTCACCGCGAAAAGGGGCCGCTCTCCTCGGAGGGCGGCTCTTTTTGCGTCTCATCGCCGGCGCGATCGCGAAGCTGATCCTGCCCGGCAAGCAGGGTGGCGGATGGATCGTCACGCTGCTGCTCGGCGTCGTCGGCGCCCTGCTGGGCGGCTGGCTCGGCAGCATCCTGTTCAACGCTCCGCTAGAGGAGTTCTGGAGCCTGCAGACGTGGCTGCTCGCGATCGGCGGATCGATCGTCGTGCTCCTGATCTACGGGCTCATCGTCGGACGCGGAGACCGCAGCAGGACCTGACCCTCAGCTGCGCGCCTTCTGCTGCAGCAGAGCACGTTCGCGGTCGTTGCCCGACAGTCGGGCAGCGGCCGCGAACTCGTCTCTGGCCTCGGCGTCGCGGCCCAGCCGCAGCAGCAGCTCACCCCGCGTGGCGGGGAGCAGGTGGTAGCCACGCAGAGCGCCGTCCTCGACGAGGCGGTCGATGATGTGAAGAGCGGATGCCGGGCCGGTGGCCATCGCGACGGCGGCCGCCCGGTTGAGCTCGATCACCGGTGACGGAGTGAGCTGCCCCAGCGCCTCGTAGAGCAGCACGATCCGCTCCCAGTCGGTGTCGTCGACGGATGCCGCCACGGCATGGCACTCGGCGATGGACGCCTGCAGTGCATAGCCACCGCGACCCCGCCCCAGGGCATCCACGCGGGTGAGCGCAGCCCGGCCACGGGCGATCGCGCTGCGGTCCCAGCGGGTGCGGTCCTGCTCGGCGAGCAGCACCGGATCACCGTTCGCGTCGGTGCGCGCGGGGAAGCGCGCGGCTGTGAGCTCCATCAGGGCGAGCAGACCGTGCACCTCGGGCTCGCGCGGCAGGAGCCCGGCGACGATCCGGGTCAGCCGGGCGGCCTCGCGCCCCAGGTCGGGACGCAGCCAATCCTCCCCCGAACTCGCCGTGTGCGCCTCGTTGAAGATCAGGTACAGCACACCGAGCACCGCGGCCAGCCGCGCCGGCTGCTCCTCGCGCGGCGGCAGCTCGAAGGGCACGTGCGCCGCGCCCAGAGTCTTCTTCGCGCGCACGATGCGCTGCTGCACGGTCGCGACCGGAACGAGGAACGCCCGGCCGATCTGCTCGGAGGTCAGGCCGCCCACCACCCGCAGGGTCAGTGCGACCTGCGCCTCGCGGGAGAGCACCGGGTGACAGGCGATGAAGATCAGTCGCAGCAGGTCGTCGTCGATGGCATCCGGATCCCACGGCGCAGCATCCGACGCCTCCTCCTGCTCCCGCTCGAGATCATGCGCGAGCGTCGCGATGCGCTCGTCGTACCGCTCCCGGCGCCGCCAGCCATCGATGGCGCGGCGCTTGGCGACGGCAGTCAGCCACGCGGCCGGATTGGCCGGAACACCGGCATCCGGCCACTGCTGCAGCGCCTCGGCGAGGGCATCCTGCGCGAGATCCTCGGCGAGCGCGAAGTCGCCGGTGAGGCGGGTGAGCGTCGCGACGATCTTGGCCGAATCGATGCGCCAGATCGCCGCGACGGCGCGGGCGGCGGCCTCCGCGCCGTCGCCCACGCCGTTCGGGTCGCTCACGTCAGTCCTTCGCGGCGCGCTGGGCCTGCTCCTCGCGCCAGCCCTCTTCCTTCTGGATCCACTCGTTGTCGGCGGGGAAGTCCTCCATCTCGGTCACGCGGCGCACTTCGAGGAAGCTGCCAGGGCCGAGCGGGGCGCGGCTCGCCCACTCGGCGGCCTCCTCGCGTGTGGAGGTCTCGATGATCCAGAAGCCGTTGAACAGCTCCTTCGTCTCGCCGTAGGGGCCGTCGGTGACGAGCGGCTTCTCGGCGCTGAAGTCGACGACGAATCCCTCGGCGGCATCGGTCAGGCCCTCGCCCGCCAGCAGCACGCCGGCCTTCATCATCGATTCGTTGTACTTGCCCATCGCCTCGATGACCTGCTCGAAGGGCATCTGCTCGTATGCCTTCACAGCCTCATCGGTCGCGCGCATGATCAGCATGAACTTCATGGTGTCTTCTCCTTGTGTGCGGGGCCGTCGTTCGACCCTCTCACTGAAGACGTCGAACGGGAAAGACCGAGATCGACATCGTCGGAGAAAAACTCTCAGCGAGCCGCGCAGGTCACTCCCACTCGATGGTGGCCGGCGGCTTCGACGTCACGTCGAGCACCACGCGGTTGACCTCGCGCACCTCGTTGGTGATGCGGTTCGAGATCTTTGAGAGCACGTCGTAGGGCAGGCGGGTCCAGTCGGCGGTCATCGCATCTTCCGACGAGACCGGACGCAGCACGATCGGATGCCCGTAGGTGCGGCCATCGCCCTGCACGCCCACCGAGCGCACGTCGGCGAGCAACACGACGGGGCACTGCCAGATGGTCTGGTCGAGGCCGGCCTTCGTCAGCTCCTCGCGAGCGATCGCGTCGGCCTCGCGCAGGATCTCGAGGCGCTCGCGGGTCACCTCGCCGATGATGCGGATGCCGAGGCCGGGGCCCGGGAAGGGCTGGCGTCCCACGATCGCCTCGGGGATGCCGAGTTCACGGCCGATCGCACGGACCTCGTCCTTGAACAGGGCGCGCAGCGGCTCGACGAGCTCGAAGTCGAGGTCGTCGGGCAGACCGCCCACGTTGTGGTGCGACTTGATGTTCGCGGTGCCCGCTCCCCCGCCCGACTCGACGACGTCGGGGTAGAGGGTGCCCTGCACCAGGAACTTCACCGGCGCACCGCCAGTGGCCTTGGCCTCTTCGACGAGATCGCGCTGCACCTGCTCGAACGCGCGGATGAACTCGCGGCCGATGATCTTGCGCTTGGTCTCGGGGTCGGTCACCCCGGCGAGGTGGCCGAGGAAGGTGTCGACAGCGTCGACCGTGATCAGACGCACACCGGTGGACTCGACGTAGTCCTTCTCGACCTGCTCGCGCTCGCCCTTGCGCAGCAGTCCGTGGTCGACGAAGACCGCGGTGAGCTGGTCGCCGATCGCCTTGTGCACCAGAGCGGTGGAGACGGCCGAGTCGACGCCGCCCGACAGTGCCGAGATGACTCGGGCATCGCCGACCTGTTCGCGGATGCGCTCGACCTGCTCAGCGATGACGTTGTCGCTGTTCCAGTCGGCGGGCAGCCCCGCACCCTTGTGCAGGAAGTTCTCGATGATCGCCTGACCGTGGTCGGAGTGCTTGACCTCGGGGTGCCACTGCACGCCGTACAGGCGGCGCTGCTCATCGGCGAAGGCCGCGACCTTGGTCGCGTCGGTGGTGGCGAGCACCTCGAAGCCCTCGGGAGCGCGCGCGACCTGGTCGCCGTGGCTCATCCACACGTTCTGTTCGGCGGGCTGGCCGGCCAGCAGCGTGCTGTCGTTCGCGGGGATGTGCGCGTCGGTCGCGCCGTACTCGCGCAACCCGGTGTGGGCGACTTCGCCGCCGAGGGTCTGCGCCATGTACTGGAACCCGTAGCAGATGCCCAGCGTCGGCACGCCGAGCTCGAACACGGCCGGGTCGAGCTTCGGGGCGCCGTCCTCGTACACCGAGGAGGGCCCGCCGGAGAGGATGAGGGCGACCGGGTTCTTCGCGGCGATCTCCTCCGCCGTGGCGGTGTGCGGCACGATCTCACTGTAGACGCCGGCCTCGCGCACGCGACGGGCGATCAACTGCGCGTACTGCGCTCCGAAGTCGACGACGAGCGCCGGGCGCTGCTGGGTCTCGGTCTGCTCGGTCACCGGGTGCCTTCCGTGGTGGTGGAGATCTGGGAGTCGGTATCGGTGACGGCGTCGCCGGGAGCGTCGGATGCTGCCGCTTCGCGCCCTGCGAGATACGCCTTCACATCGCGCGCGACGCGCGTCTCCATGAAGAACGACAGCAGCGGGATGACGCCGCCGAGCGCGAGCATGATGAAGCGCAGGAACGGCCAGCGCATCATGCTCCACATGCGGAAGCAGGCGAACAGGTACACGACGTAGAACCAGCCGTGCACGATCAGGATGCCCAGCGACAGGTTGATGCCGTCGCCGGTCGATTCGAGGCCCTCGGGGCCCTCGACCACGTCGGCGAACCAGAGGAACCCGCCGGATCCTCCGAGGAAGAGTTCGAGGCGGATCGGCGTGTACTTCAGAACCATCTCGGCGCAGAGCAGCAGCAGCATGACGCCGGTGATGATCGATGCGATCTGATAGAACTTCAGCGCTCCGCGGATCGCCGGAAAGCTGGCGACTCTGGGCTCGGGCATGCCCTCCATTCTAGCCGCCGCACGCGGGCCGGCGATCCGGTGCGGATCGGCCGCCCGCAGCGGCGGCGTGCGGCCCTGCATCGGATTGCCCATCGACGGGCATCCGGAATGGGGCATCCTTCCGATGCGCGCAGGACGTCCCGCTCGTAGCGTCGGAATCAGCCGACGGAACAGGTCGGCGATGAACCGACGGAACACGTCGGCGATGAACCGAGGAGGGGTCATCATGGCCGAGCACATCGAGACGGTGATCATCGGCGGCGGGCAGGCCGGGCTGTCCACCGGATTCGCTCTGCAGCGGCGGGACCGACCGTTCGTGATCCTCGAGGCGCGTGCGCGCATCGGCGACCAGTGGCGCGGTCTCTACGACTCGCTGGCCCTGTACTCGCCGGCGAAGTACGACGGGCTGCCGGGGATGGACTTCCCGGGTGACCCGTGGTCGTTCCCCCGGGGTGATGAGGTCGCCGACTACCTCGAGGACTACGCCGTCACGAAGGCGCTGCCGGTGCGCACGAACACTCCTGTGCGGCGGGTCGGCCGCACCGACGAGGGCTTCGTCGTCGAACTCGACGGCGGCGCCACCACATGCGACAACGTGGTGGTGGCCAGCGGGCGCTTCGGCCCGCCCGCCGTCCCGGCCGAGGCCGACGACCTGCGCGGCGACATCGTGCAGCTGCACTCCAGCAGCTACCGGCGGCCGGATCTTCTGCCGCCGGGGCGCGTTCTCGTCGTCGGAGCGGGGCACTCGGGCACGGATATCGCCCATGAACTGGCGGCGACCCATGCCGTCACACTCTGCGGCCGCGTGCACGGGCAGCTGCCGTTCCGCCCCGAGCAGCGCAGGGCGCGCGTCATGATGCCGCTCATGGTGTTCGCCTGGCGGCACGTGCTGACCCGCCGCACACCGATCGGCCGGCGGATGATGCCCGATGTCCGTCATGGCGGAGGACCGATGATCCGCGTCCACCGCGACGATCTCGACGCACGCGGCGTCGTGCGCACCGCCAGCCGCCTCGTCGGGACCCGTGACGGCCTCCCGCTGCTGGACGACGGCACCGTCGTGGACGTCAGCAGCGTCATCTGGGCGACCGGCTACCACCTCGACCTGAGCTGGCTCGACATCCCGGTCGTCGGCGATGACGGGTACCCCCGCGAGTACCGCGGGGTGGCGGAGGACGTGCCGGGACTGTTCTTCTGCGGGCTGCCGTTCCAGTTCGGCTTCGGCAGCATGGTGTTCGCCGGCGTCGGGCGCGATGCTGAGTACGTCGCCCGTCGCGTCGCGGAGCGGAGCGCCGCTCGCACACAGCCTGTCGCCTGACCGAGGCGCGCCGTATCGTCGAGGTGATGGACATCGTCGAGGCGCTGCAGCGTGCTCGCGACGCTTACGAGCGCCACGAGTGGCTCACCGCGTACCAGGTGCTGTCCCACGCCGGCGATGCGCTCACGGCCGCCGACCTGGCCGACCTCGGCACGGCCGCACTTCTGGTGGGCCGGCACGACGACTTCGTCCACACGATGTCGCAGGCGTACCGCCAGTACGAGCAGAACGGCGAGGTCGCCAGGGCCGTGCGCTGCGCCGCGTTCCTGGTGGACGCGCTCGTGCTGCGCGGCGAGATGGCGGTCGCCGGCGGCTGGCTCGGCCGTGGCGAGCGTCTGGCCACCGGCCTTCCTCCGGATGATGCGGCCACCGGACACCTGGTGTTCAGCGGCATCGTGCCCGACCTGCAGGCCAGGCGCCCCGACGCGGCTCTCGAGCGCGCGGAGCGCGCGCTGCGGATCGCCGAGCGGAGCGGCGACGTCGAGCTGCGTGCGAAATCGCTGATGGGGCTGGGACGCTGCCGCATCCTGTTCGGCGACGTTCCGGCCGGGCTCGCGCTGCTCGACGAGGCCATGATCGGGGTGCTCACCGGTGAGCTGTCACCCGTCGAGGCGGGGCGCGTGTACTGCTCGTGCATCGAGGCGTGCCAGGAGATCGGCGAGCTGCGCCGCATGGCCGAGTGGACGCGGGGGCTGACCGCCTGGTGCGACGGGCAGCCCGAGCTGGTGGCGTTCACCGGGCAGTGCGCGCTGCACCGCGGTCAGATCCTGTGCGCACACGGCGCCCTGAGCGAAGCGGCGGAAGAGCTCGAGAGCGCGGCCCGGCGCTACGACGCCGGGGAGCTGCCGCGAGCGGCCGGCGCGGCCTTCGCCGAGCTGGCCGAAGTGCATCGGCGGCGCGGCGACCTGCCCGCCGCCGTGGTCGCGCTGGAGCGCGCGCGGAGCCGCGGGTACGTGTCCCGCGTCGAGGAGATGCTGGTGCGGCTGTCGAGCGGTGATCAGGACGAAGCGGTCGCGAGCGCCCATCGGATGCTGGAATCGCGGGCACCCGCCGCGCGCCGCGCGCGCCTGCTGCCCGCGGTGGCGGAGGTGCTCGTGATCGCCGGTGACGCCAAGGACGCGGCCGACGCGGTGACCGCGATGGAGCAGGCTGCGACCGCGATGGGCACTGCGACGGCATCCGCTCACGCACTGCTCGCGCGCGGTCGCCTTGCCGCGCGCGAGGGGTCGGATGCTGCCGAGACGGCACTGCGCGATGCGGCGGCGGCGTTCCGCCGGGTGGGATGCCCGTGGGAGGCGGCGCAGGCCCATCTGACGCTGGCCGACCTGCTGGGCGATGACGGCGAGCGCGCCGCGGCCGAGGAGCTGCTCGGTCGCGGCGACCGGACGAGCAGCAGCCCGTTGAGTGCGAGGGAGGGCGAGGTGCTGCGCCTCGTCGCGGCAGGAGACACCAACCGGCAGATCGCCCGAAACCTGCACCTGAGCGAGAAGACCGTCGCGCGGCACCTGTCGAACATCTTCGTGAAGCTCGAGGTGTCGTCCCGCACGGCGGCGGCGGCCTGGTGGCACGCCCACGGAAGTCTCTGACGCGCGGACGAACGTGCGAACGCACGGACGAGGGCCGCCGGGATCACTCCCGACGGCCCTCGCCTCAGTGGATGCGGTGGATCACCACCAGCCGGTGAAGAGGCTCCACACCCAGTCGATGATCTGCTTGATGATCGAGCTGATGCCGCCGGCGCGGTTGACGTGCACGGTGGCCGTCGCCTCGTCGCCGTCGGCCTGCTGCACGGCCACGGTGTACTTGCCGGGGTGCGTCGACCGCGGCACGTTCACCATGGTGTCGAAGGTGCCGTCATCGCCGACCTCGATCGTTCCGAGCTCGATCGGCTCGCCCTTCTTCGGCCGCAGTTCGACGGTGACGGTCTCGCCCGGCTCGTAGGCCTCGCCGGTGATCGCCAGCATGCCGCCCGCGCTCACCTTCTTGGCACCCAGCGAGATGGTTCCCTCGAACGGTCCGGGCTCACCGCCGTCGCCCTCGGCGAAGACGACCGGCAGGGTGACGGCCGCGCCGACGTCCGGCGTCGCCGTGAGCGGCTGACCGGCAGCATCCGACGGCACCGTGAAGGTGAACGACGCACGTCCGACCTCGTCGGTCGTGTCGACGACCGCGGTGTCGACCGCCGCCGTGCCGAGCTGCGCGTCGCCGATCGCGAAGGCGACCTCGGTGGGCTTCTGCTCACCGGTGCTGAACGCCAGCGACGAGATGTCGACGGTCACCGAGTCGCCGGCCCGGTAGCCGTCGGCCGGCTGTGCCGGGGTGAGAGTCGCGCCGACCGCGCGCTGGGCGAGGTCGGGCGTCGCCGTGCCGTTCTCGGCGAACCAGTCCACCGTCGACTGCAGGTCGATCTTTCCGGTGTCGCGCTTGTCGGTGCCCTCGCGGAAGGTCACGAAGTTGTCGCCACCCGACGCGAGGAACGAGTTCGCCGCCACCGTGTACGACGCTGCCGGGTCGATCGGAGCACCGTCGAGCGTGATCGAGGTGATGCGCTCGCCCTGCGCCGCCGCCGGGTCGTACGTGTACGACAGGTTCTTCGACACGCCCAGCTTCAGGAACGGACGACTCGCGCCGGCCGGCTGCCACTGCTCTTCGAGCACTCCCTTCAGCTGTGCCCCGGTGAGCTGCAGCGTGACCAGCGTGTTGGCGAACGGCTGCACGGTCGCCGCCTCACGGTAGGTCACGTTGCCGTCCGGGTCGCTCTCCGCACCCGATGATGCGTAGGTGAGGTTGGCTCGGATGCCGCCCGGGTTCATCAGCGCGATGTCCGCGTCGGTGGCCCATTGGTGCACGTCGGCGACGAAGTTGCCGATCGTCGACTCTCCGCCGCGGTTCTCGGTCGTGCCGTCACTCTGACGTGCGCGGTTGAAGTCCGCCGCGATGTCGCCCACCTTGACGGCGCCGAGCACATCGGCTTCTTCGACGGCTGCGTCGACGATGTCCTGCACCGCGTCCACGGCCGGGTAGTTGCCCACCCAGATCGTCTCCTCGGGATCTTCCGGGTCGGGGATCTCCCGCGCAAGCGGGCGGATCTCGTTCTCGATCGAGAGCAGTTCCTTGGTGTCGCGGTCGACCTGCAGGTTCATCACGCCGAGGTTCTGACCGTACTCACCGGCCGAGATCACAGGGCGTCCGTCGATGACGTGGTTGTACGCCAGGTGCGTGTGCGCCGAGACGATGGCATTCACGTCGTCGTCCACGCCGTAGACGATCTCACCCAGCGGCGAGTCCGGAGAGATGCTGTCGACCTCGACGGTCGCCGCGCCCTCGTGCACCAGCAGGATGACGACATCCGCCTCGCCGTTGGCCGCGCTCCCGTCGGTCAGGTCATCGGCGACGTCGTTGACCGAATCGACGATACTGCGCACCTCGAGGTCGGCGATGCCGTCGGGCGAGACCAGCGAGGGGAGATCCTCGGTGACTGCGCCGACGAAGCCGACCCGCACACCGTCGAGTTCCTTGATCCACGCCGGCGCGAGGGCCGGCTCACCGGTCTCGGTGAGGAACACGTTCGACGCGATGTACTCCCAGTCGGCACGGTCCTGCACGCGGTCGCGCAGGTCGTCCCAGCCCTGATCGAACTCGTGATTGCCCGCCGCGCTGACCTCGAGGCCGGCGGCGTTGAGCGCGTCGATCGTCGGCTCGTCGTTGTTGATGAACGACGTGAACGTCGACGCACCGATCAGGTCGCCGGCGGCGGCGAAGATCGTGTTCGGGTTCTCATCGCGCACCGCCTGGACGGCACCGGCGAGTACGGCCACACCAGCGCTGGCGCCATCGGCCTCGATCCGACCGTGGAAGTCGTTGATCGTGGCGACGTCGATGCTCACCGGCGGCTCGTCGGCCAGGACTCCGACGAGGATCGGGTCGTGGTCGCTGGAGCGGAACGGGGTGCCGGTGTCGGTCGCACCGTACGCGTACCCGCGGTCGCTCCACTCGGGCGAGTTGATCGACCAGACCGCCGCGCCGTCGATCGACGACGCCAGCGAGGGCGATGCGAGCACGTGGTCGAGCGAGCCCAGCTCACCGTCGAACGTGTACGTGTACTGCCCGTCGGTCTCGTCGGCGACCAGATCGCTCCAGCCCTGCGACGTGAACACGTTCATCGGGTCCTCTTCGCTGTACGCGTTGAAGTCGCCGATGAGCAGCATGTCGTCGCTGCCCGAGCTGTCTGCCAGCTCGTCGGTGAAGGCCAGCAGCGACTCCGCCTGTGCGACGCGCTCGGTGTTGAAGTGCCCCTGTCCGTCGGCGGGCTCTGCACCGTCGCCGCCCTTCGACTTGAAGTGGTTGGACACGACCGTGACGGTGCGACCGTCGATGTCGAAGGCCTGCGCGATCGGCTCGCGAGCGATGTTCCACACGGACTCGTCGCTGATCGTGGCGCTGTCGCCGACCGTCTCGACCTCATCCTTCTTGTAGATGATCGCGTTGGTGATGAAGTCGGTGGTCGCCGCGTCGTGCAGGGCGGTGGGCGTGGGCACGTAGTCCCACACCTCGCTGCCCGCGTCGGCGTTGAGCCCGTCGACGAGGTCGGCGAGCGCAGTGTCGGCCGGGTCACCGAACTTGACGGAGTTCTCGATCTCCATCAGCGAGACGATCTCGGCGTCGAGGCCGTTGATGGCCGCCACGATCTTCGACTTCTGGATCGCGAACTGTGCCGCGTCGCGCGCGCCGCGGGCATCCCCGTTCTCGGACTGCAGCGTCGTGAAGTAGTTGTAGACGTTGAACGATGCCACCTGCACGTCACCGCCCACCGTGGGAGCATCGGCAGGACGCTCGTTCTTGGCCGTGAACCCGACCTTCGCCTCGTCGGGCGACTCGCTGCTCAGCGGGGTGGTCGGCTGCAGGCGCCAGTCGTCGAAGCCGTACTGCAGCACGAAGCCCGTGTCGCCGAAGTCGACGACGTCGCCGTTGCGCACGACGACGTCCTTCGTGAAGTACGGCTGGTCGCCGGGGTGGGCGTTGTTGCCGACCTGGATGCTGTAGCCGTCGTCGAGCAGGATGCGGTCCGCGCGGTTCGCCGCTGCGAGCGCGTCGGCCTCGGCACCCGGCCGGTGCACCTCGGTGCTCTTCACGTTCAGCTCGCCGGGGTTCAGCCACAGCGTGCCGAAGTTGTAGAGCTGGTGGCTCGAGGCCACGACGTAGTCGCCGGAGGGGGCGACGAGCATGCTCTCGTACGCCTCGCGGGCATCGCCCACGACGTCGCCGGGCAGCGGGGTCGGCTCGGGCACACCTGCGTCTGCGGTCACCACGGTGACCTCGGATGCCGCGCTGGGGCTGATCTGCGTCTGACCGAAGTACTCGCTGACGGTGCCGGTGACCGACACCAGATCGCCGATCTCACCGGGAACGCTCTTGCCGTCGAGGTAGACGAACACGCCGTCCGAGGCACCGTCGGTCGCGGCGTCGCCGCCCGATCCTGCGGTCTGGATGACGATGCCGTCGTAGCCGCCGGTGCGGTAGTCGGCGGTGATGACGCCCTCGACCGTGACCCGCTGGCCGACGAGCGGCGATTCCGCGCCGTCGCCCTGCACCTCGGCGATCGTCTTCTCGACCGCCGGGTCGGGATCGGGGTCGGGGTCCGAGTCGCCACCGGTCTCGCCGGCCGCGTTCGTGGGCGTGATCGTCGCCGACAGCGAGAAGTCGTCGGCGTTGACGTCGGTGTCGCCCCCGTCCGTGCGGTTCAGCGACCGGACGTCGGTGTTGCTCGAGGGGGCGCCGGCGGCCGTCGTCTCGTAGGTGTTCGACGTGCCGTAGCCGAGCAGGTCGATGACACCCGCGTCTGCGGCGGCGTCGCCGATGAGCGAGTCGATCGGCAGCGTGGAGGCCGCATCGCTGCGCACCAGGGCGATCGTGCCCGAGGATCCGCTGAAGTTGAGGCTGCCGCTGGTGGCGTTCGGCGTCGGCAGGGCGTCGCCCTGAGCGCTCGAACCGCCGTTCTGCCCGCCCTGCACGAGGAAGTACCCGCCCGCCGGGATCGTGCCGGTCAGCGCGACGAAGCCCGACGACGCACCGGAGCCGGTGGCTGACCGATACTGCAGCGACATGCCGTCGAGCACGATGTCCTGGTCGGTCGGGTTGTACAGCTCGACGAACTTGTTCTTGAAGGCGGCGCCGGAGCTGCCCCCGGAGAGGTAGGCCTCGTTGATGACGACGCCGGTTCCGGCGGTGTTCGCGAATGCGGGGGCGGCGATGAGCGTCCCGAAGGCCATCGCACACGCAGTGGTCAGCGCGAGAGCGCCGATGCGCCCCCCGCTGCGGTGAACTGGGACGTGAGCTCTGCGGCTCTCGTCTCGGGGGGCGGAAAACATCGTTGCGGTCTCCTCGGTCAAGGTCCGGTCGCGGATCTTGTGGGTCCGCCACCAGCGCGACGCACGCGCATGAATGTGACCATAGAGCGCCCCGGCGACATTCGACAAGGGTGTTCTGCGTCCGGTCATCGAACGGTCATCCGGGTGAACGCCCGGCGAACAGCATCCGATCAGGCGTCGGCAGCGCCCGACGCGTCTTCGAACTCCTCGACCTCGCGCTCCCATGCATCGCGCGCGAGCCGGTACCAGAGGTAGAAGGCGAAACCCGCGAAAACGGCCCACTCGGCGGCGTAGAAGATGTTCAGCCAGTTGATCGGCGACTTCAGCTCGGGGGCCGGCGAGCTGATGTCGTCCAGCCCCGACGGCGCCTCGATCGATGCCAGGTACGGCCGGTACACGTTCAGCTGCTCGGTGTCGTGCCAGCGACTGAGCAGCGCGGCCGGCGACATGCGGTCCAGCCGCATGGGCTCGGTGCTCGGCGGCACCTCGACGCCCTCGTCGTCGATCACGCGACCGCTGACCTCGGCCTGCACGGCGCCGGCCTCGGACAGGGCCTGCACCGCGGCATCCGCCTGCTCGCGCGTCTGCGCCCAGCCGAGCGCCACCGCGATCGAGGTGCGCTCGGCCACGCGCAGCTGACCCGACACCCAGTAGCCCTCGACGCCGTCATTGACCCGCGACGAGACCACGATGAAGTCCTCCGGCACCCACGTGCCGCTGGTCTCGACGCGCTGACCGCCCAGGGTCTCGGCGAGATACTGCCCCGGCTCGACCACCTCGGTCAGCGGGCGCACCTGCTCGGTCGCACCCGGCAGCGGCGGATCGGTGTCGATCGCACGTGCGAGCTGCCACTGCCCGAGCCACGCGAAGACGCCCGCCACGACCAGGCACAGCGCGAGCACGCCGATCCAGCGGCCGCGCAGCATGACCTCGCGCAGCGTCGGCGGGAACTGCTGCGGCACGAGCGGCGGGGGCGTCGTCATCCGAGCTCGTACGGTGCCAGCACGACCTCGACCCGCTGGAACTCCTTCAGATCGGAGTAGCCGGTCGTGGCCATCGACTTGCGCAGCGCGCCGATCAGGTTCGCCGTGCCGTCGGCGACGGGGGCCGGCCCGTAGAGGATCTCCTCGAGGTTCGCGACGCGGTCGACGGCCACGCGCCGGCCGCGGGGCAGCTGCGGGTGGTGCGCCTCGGCGCCCCAGTGGAATCCCTGGCCGGGGGCATCCGTGGCGCGCGCGAGCGCGACGCCCAGCATGACGGCATCCGCACCCATCGCGAGCGCCTTGACCATGTCTCCCGACGTGCCCACCCCGCCGTCGGCGATGACGTGCACGTAGCGTCCGCCCGACTCGTCGAGGTAGTCGCGGCGGGCCGCGGCGACGTCCGAGACGGCGGTGGCCATCGGGGCGTGGATGCCGAGGGTGACGCGCGTGGTCGATGCCGCTCCCCCGCCGAAGCCCACCAGCACGCCGGCAGCCCCCGTGCGCATCAGGTGGAGAGCTGCGGTGTACGTCGATGCGCCGCCGACGATGACCGGCACGTCGAGGTCGTAGATGAACTTCTTCAGGTTCAGCGGTTCGAGGGCGCTGGAGACGTGCTCGGCCGAGACGGTGGTGCCGCGGATCACGAACAGGTCGACACCGGCGTCGACGACGGTCGAGTACAGCTCCTGCGTGCGCTGCGGGGTGAGGGATCCTGCGACCGTGACGCCCGCCTCGCGGACTTCGGCCAGACGCTGCTTGATCAGCTCGGGCTTGATCGGCTCGGCGTACAGCTGCTGCATGCGCACCGTGGCCTTCTCGGCCGGCAGCGCGGCGATCTCGTCGAGCATCGGCTGCGGGTTCGCGTAGCGGGTCCACAGGCCCTCGAGGTCGAGCACGCCGACGCCGCCCAGCTTGCCCAGCATGATCGCGGTCTGCGGGCTGACCACCGAGTCCATCGGCGCGCCGATGACCGGGATGTCGAACGAGAACGCGTCGATCGTCCACGCGGTGGACACGTCCTCGGGATTGCGCGTTCGCCGCGAGGGTACGACCGCGATGTCGTCGAACGTGTATGCGCGGCGCGCGCGCTTGCCTCGGCCGATCTCGATGTCCATGCTCACCCCTCCAGCCTACCTGGCGGGTCTATGCGGGCCGTGCGGTGGCTGCGTCGGGGCGTCGGGGGCGTCGGGGGCGTCGGGGGGCGTCGCCGCCCCTGCTCAGCGTCGCCGCCCCTGCTCAGCCGCGTAAATGACCGGGGGCGGTGTAGCTCAGCAGGGGCGGGGACGCGGGCGGGCGGCTTGCGCAGCGCACGTGGCGGCACGGAACGACGTCGGATGCCCGGATCCGGGCATCCGATCACCGCGCGCGCACCACCCGCCGCTCGTCCCACACCGGCGCATCCGATTCATACACCTCGCCGTCCTCGCCGAACACCAGGAACCGGTCGAACGAGCGCGCGAACCACCGGTCGTGCGTGACCGCCAGCACCGTACCCTCGAAGCGGGCGATGGCCTGCTCGAGGGCCTCGGCCGACTCGAGGTCGAGGTTGTCGGTGGGCTCGTCGAGCAGCAGCATGGTCGCCCCGCTGAGCTCGAGCAGCAGCACCTGGAACCGCGCCTGCTGGCCGCCGGACAGCTGGTCGAACGCCTGCTGCGCCTGCCGCACCAGACCGTAGCGGTCGAGCGCCGAGCTCGCCGCGTCGCGGGGCAGCCCCGAGCGCCGGTCGTCGCCGCGGTGCAGGATCTCGAGCAGCGTGCGCCCGACGAACTCAGGATGCGCGTGCGTCTGCGCGAAGAGCCCTGGCACGACGCGCGCACCGAGCACGGCCGTGCCGGTGTGCGGCGCGGGGAGCAGTGCCTCGGATGCCGATGTGAGATGCCCCATGGTCGGATCCGGGTCGCTGCCCCCGCACGCCAGGAGGCGCAGGAAGTGCGACTTGCCCGAGCCGTTCGAACCGAGCACGGCCACCCTGTCGCCGAACCAGACCTCGGCGTCGAACGGCTTCATCAGCCCCGTCAGCTCGAGCCGGGTGCATACCAGTGCGCGCTTGCCCGTGCGCGCGCCGCGCAGACGCATGTCGAAGTCCTGCGCGGGCGGGCGCTCCTCGGGCGGACCCGCCTCTTCGAACTTGCGCAGCCGGGTCTGCGCCGCCTGGTACCGCGAGGCGAAGCCGTCGTTCGCCGATGCCTTGACCTTGAGGTTCGCCACGAGGGTCTTCAGCTTCTCGTGCTGCTCGTCCCAGCGACGGCGCAGCTCGTCGAGCCGGTCCATCCGGTCGCTGCGCGCCCGATGATAGGTGCCGAAGCCGCCGCCGTGCACCCAGGCGTTCGCGCCCGCTCCCCCGACCTCGAGGGTGATGATGCGGTCGGCCGCCCTGGCCAGCAGCTCGCGGTCGTGCGAGACGAGCAGCACGGTCTTGGCGCTCTCGCGCAGACGGCCCTCGAGCCAGCGCTTGCCCGGCACGTCGAGGTAGTTGTCGGGCTCGTCGAGCAGCAGCACGTCGTCGGGACCGCGCAGCAGCGCCTCCAGCGCGAGCCGCTTCTGCTCTCCGCCCGAGAGGGTGTCGAGGCCGCGATACCGCGCGCGATCGTAGGGCACGCCGAGGGCGGCGACCGTGCACTGGTCCCACACCGTCTCGTGTTCGTACCCACCGGCATCCGCATAGTCGGCGAGCGCGGTCGCGTACTGCATCTGGGTGCCCACGGTCTCGTCCTCGATCAGGGCGTTCTCGGCGGCATCCAGCGCTTCGGCCGCGGCGCGGATGCGCGCCGGCGCCACCCCGACGAGCAGGTCGTGCACGGTCATGTCGCCGTCGCCGTGGCCGACGAACTGGTCCATGACGCCGAGCGATCCGTCGATCGTGACGACGCCGGCATCCGGCGCGAGCTCGCCGCGGATGATGCGCAGCAGGGTCGTCTTGCCGGCGCCGTTCGGTCCGATCAGTGCGCTCGTCTTGCCTGCGCCGACGCGGAACGTCACCTCGTCGAGCAATGGACGACCGTCAGGGAGGGTCAGCGACAGAGCGCTGACGTCGATGTGGCCCACGGTGGATTCCTTCCGCCCACCGAGTGGCGAGCCGATCAGGATATCAGGATGCCGGGCGCTGTCATCCCGGCATTCGACGCCGCCGGCCGCCCGGGTGTCAGCGCGGGTCCGACAGCCTCGCGAGCAGCTCCGAGAGCAGTGCCTCCGAAACGGGCGCCGGCAGTCGCTCGATCAGCGCCATCAGGGTCGCCAGCGGTGCGTCGGCGTCGACCTTGGCGGCGCCGGCGAGGCGCAGCAGCATCCACGCCGCGCGCGGGCCCGGCACCCGCCCGCCCTCGCCGTAGCCCAGTGCACGCATGGCCGCGGCGAGCGCGCCGGCGTCGGCGGGCGGCACGCCGCGCACCTCATCGGATGCTGCCGCCAGCGCCGCGGTGAACTCGCCGATCCCCTGCTCGAGCGCCGGAGTGAGGGTCAGGTGCGCGCTGTGCGGGATGCGCACGCCGCCTGGCTGGGTGAAGCCGGGCTGATGCTGGATCTTCCAGCCGCGCCCGACGAGGGCATCCGCCAGTCGGTGCGGATCGACGCGATCCGCCGGCGGCACCGTCTCGTCGGCGACGACCGCGATCGCCGGCCCCACCGGGTCGCCGAGCACGACGAGGCCTCGGATGCCCGCGACGGTGCGTCGCACGGCCGTCGCAGTCCTGCGGATCGCGCCGGTCAGCTCGGCGTAGCCGGCATCGCCCAGGTGCTGCGTGATCGCCCAGCCGGCGGCGAGCGGAGACGCCGATCGCGACCCCAGCAGCGTGGGGTTGACCACCGGATATCCCGCCCAGCGCGTGGTCGCGAAGAACTGCGCACGACGACTGCGGCGTCCGTCGCGGCCGCCGTGCAGCAGCACCGAGACGCCCTTGGGCGCGTAGCCGAACTTGTGCAGGTCGGCCGAGATGCTGGTGACCCCGCGCACGCGGAAGTCCCACGCGGGCAGCTTCGGCCACCACGGCAGCACGAACCCGCCGAAGCAGGCGTCGACATGACACGGGATGCCACGATCGGCGGCTGCGGGGGCGACGGCGCCCACCGGGTCGAGCAGACCCGTCGGGTACGCCGGGGCCGAGACGACCACCAGCGCCACATCATCATCGAGGCGGGCGATGATGTCGGCGGGGTCGAGGGTGCCGTCGGGAGCGCACGGCACCGGGTCGTAGTCCAGGTCGAACAGCAGCGCCGCCTTCTGGAACGCGGCGTGCGCTGTGGCTGGCGCCACCAGGCGCGGGCGCCCCTCGTGCCCGTGCCGTGCCCGCCACAGCTCGCGCGCGGCCTTCACCGCGAGCAGACAGCTCTCGGTGCCCCCGCTGGTGACCGAACCGACCACGGATCGCCCGCCGTGCAGCATCCGACGGGCGAAGCCGATCACTTCACGCTCCATCGCGGCGATCGACGGGAAGACGGTCGGGTCGAGTCCGTTCAGCGGGCGCGCGAGGCGCGCCGCGGCGTCCGCGAGCTCGTCGAGCTCGTCGAGACCCGAGTCGTACACGTACGACAGCACACGGCCGCCGTGGGTCGGCGCGTCGGCGGCACGCAGCTCGCGCAGCCGGTCGAGAACGTCACCGGCCCGTCTCATGCCGACGTCCCGACGATGTCGTGCTCGCGCAGCCGGTAGCGGGCCAGCACGATCAGGCTGAGCAGCATCAGCGCGGCGGGCAGCAGGCTGAACGCCACCGCGATGCCGGTCACGGCCGCGTCGGGCTGCGCCACCTCGACCTCGGCGGTCGTCTCGATGTACCCGGTGATGGCCAGCACGATCGACAGCACCGTGGCGCCCAGCGCCATGCCGGTCGTCTCACCCGCCGTCCACACCCCGCCGAACACGCCCGAGCGTGCGGCACCGCCCGCCCCCTGCCGTTCCTGCACCGTGCGGTCATGGGCGATCACGTCGGGCAGCATGGCCATCGGCAGCGTCTGCATGCCGGCGTAAGCGGCACCCGCGAGTGCCACCGGCGCGAGGATCCACCAGCCGGGCAGCCACACCATCGCGGTGAGCGCCAGCGTCGCCACCACGAAGATCGTGCTGGCGAGCCGGAACCCGCGCTCCTTGCCGATCCGGTCGGCGATCGCCTTCCAGACCGGGGCCATCAGCAGCGCCGGGGCGATCAGCGACGCGAACAGCGGCGTCACCGCCCCCTCGTCTCCCAGCACCCAGCGCGCGACGAACTGCGCGGCGGCGAGCATCAGTCCGGTGGCCAGCCCCTGCAGCATGAAGGTGGCCAGCAGCGTGCGGAACGGCTGACTCTCGCGCAGCACGGCGATGCCGTCGCGATAGTGTCTCCCGATCGACACGCCCGCACGCACCGGCAGCAGCGGACGCTGCGGGGCGACCGTCGACCCGATGTACAGGCCGATGCCGAGCACGACGGCGGCGACGACGGCCATCGCCAGGTATCCCACCAGCGGATCGTCGAACATGCCGCGGATCTCGGGCCCACCCGCTCCGAACAGCAGGATCGCGACGGTGAGCACGACCACTCGCCACGTCAGCAGCCGGGTGCGCTCGCGGTAGTCATCGGTGAGCTCGGCCGGAAGGGCGATGTAGGGCACCTGGAACAGGCTGAAGCAGGTGGCCGCCAGCATGAACGCGATCAGCACCCAGATCGCCGACGCGACCGCACCGAACTGCGCCGGTACGGCGAAGGTCAGCACGAAGGCGATCGGCAGTCCGATGGCGCCGATGCGCATCAGTCCGCGACGGGTGCCCGTGCGCGCGAGGGCGTTGTCGCTGAGTCCGCCGATGACCGGGTCGATGATGACGTCCCAGACCTTGGCGGCGGTCACGATGGCGCCGGCGGCGAGAGCTGTCACGCCGAGCGAGTCGGTGAGATAGTAGACGAGCACCAGGCCGGGCAGGGTGGCGAAGCCGCCGGTGCCCAGCGATCCCATGGCGTATCGGGTGACCTGGCCGCGGGTCACGTTCGACGCTGAATCCATGGGCTCACTCTATCGGCGGGCCCTCCCTCGGCCCGGCCCCGGCCCCGCGCCGGCCCCGGCGGAACGGAACGGATGCAGGGAGAAAATACACCTGCAGGGCGACACGCCGCAGAATCCACCTGCAAGCGTTCAATCTCCCTGCAAACGTTCCCCGAAGCGGTGTCAGGCGAGGCTGCCCGTGACCGGCACCCGGTTCGCGAACAGGTCGAGCACGGGGCAGTGCTCCTCGACGACAGCGCGCAGGCTGTCGTACTCCTCGGCCGTGTTCGGCCCGGTGATGTCGACCCGCACCCGCACGTCGTGGAACCCCGCGCGACCCGACTCGTCGATGCCGAACAGCTTGCGCACGTCGATGTCGCCCTCGGCAGTGATCTCGATGTCGTCGATCGTCAGTCCCAGCGCCTGGGCGTAGAGGCGGAACACGACCACCTGACACGAGATCAGCGAGCCGAGCGCGTATTCGACGGGGCTCGCGGCGGCGTCGTCTCCGGCGAGGGCCGCGGGCTCATCCACGAGGAAGCGGTGCTTGCCCGAGCGGATCTCGGTGCCGACCGAGCCGATCCCGCGTCCCGTGACGCGGTAGGTGAGCTCGGCGTTGGCGGCGTCGCGGGCGATGCGATCGCGCCAGGTCGCACCCGCCTCGGCGAGGCGCTGCGCGCGCTCGTCGGCGGTGACATCGGCGATGACGGGAAGCTGGTCGTTGAGAAGAGTCATGCGGCGACCGTAGCGGGATGCCCGATGCCGGGCGACGCCCATCGTCATGCCCCGCAATGCAGCGTCATCGGCCGCAATGTTCGCGGCCTGGCGCTGCGGCTGCGACCTCAGGCTGCGTAGCGGCCGGAGGCGATCGCCTTGGCCCGCGCCTTCGCCGCTTCCTCCTCACGGTTCTTCGGCGGTCTGGTCGCCACCAGGTCGTTCAGCAGGTGCTGGGTGGCGTGTGCGATCTCGGCGACAGCCCGATCGAACGCCTCCTGATTCGCCTTGGACGGCTTCGTCGTCCCGGCGATCTTGCGCACGTACTGCAAGGCCGCCGCCTGCACCTCATCGGTGGTCGCGGCGGGCTCGAAATTGTGGAGAGTGTGGATGCTGCGGCACATACCGGAACGCTACGCCGGGCATCCGACGTGCGAAAGGGGCGGATGCTGATCAGCATCCGCCCCTCCGGAGATCTCGCGGTCTCGACTTATCTCTTGTAGTTCGGCGCCTCGACCACGATCTGCACGTCGTGCGGGTGCGACTCCTTGAGCCCCGCGGCGGTGATGCGCACGAACTTGCCGCGCGCCTTGAGCTCCTCGATGGTGCGCGCGCCGACGTAGAACATCGACTGACGCAGTCCGCCGACCAGCTGATAGGCGACAGCCGAGACCGGCCCGCGGTAGGGCACCTGGCCTTCGATGCCCTCGGGGATGAGCTTGTCGTCGCTGGGCACGTCGGCCTGGAAGTAGCGGTCCTTCGAGTACGAGGTCTGCTTGCCCCGGGTCTGCATCGCGCCCAGCGATCCCATGCCGCGGTACTGCTTGAACTGCTTGCCCGACTGGAAGACGATCTCACCCGGCGACTCGTCGGTGCCGGCGAGCAGCGAGCCGAGCATGACGGCGTCCGCACCCGCGACCAGCGCCTTGGCGATGTCACCCGAGTACTGCAGCCCGCCATCGGCGATCACCGGAACGCCGGCGGGTGCGGCGGCGAGCGATGCCTCGTACACGGCCGTCACCTGCGGCACACCGACACCAGCGACCACGCGGGTGGTGCAGATCGAGCCGGGGCCCACGCCCACCTTGACGGCGTCGACACCGGCATCCACCAGCGCCTGCGCGCCCTCGCGGGTCGCGACGTTGCCGCCGATGACGTCGATGTGCGCGAACGACTGGTCGGCCTTCAGTCGCTTGACCAGATCGATCACGCCCTGCGACTGGCCGTTGGCGGTGTCGACGACGAGCACGTCCACGCCCGCGTCGCGCAGCGCCTCGGCGCGCTCCCACGCGTCGCCGAAGAAGCCGATCGCAGCACCGACGCGCAGGCGACCCTGGTCGTCCTTCGTGGCGAGCGGGTACTTCTCGCTCTTGTCGAAGTCCTTGATGGTGATGAGCCCGGCGAGCTTGCCGGCGTCGTCGATCAGCGGCAGCTTCTCGACGCGGTGCTTCGCGAACAGCGCGATGACGTCGCCGGCGGCCACGCCGACCTTGGCAGTGACGAGGTTCTCGCTCGTCATGACGTCCTTGACCTTCGTGGTGCGGCGCTCCTGGCCGGTGACGAAGCGCATGTCGCGGTTGGTGATGATGCCGACCAGGTGGCCCGCGTCGTCGACCACGGGCAGGCCCGAGATGCGGTACTTGGCACACAGCGCGTCGACCTCTTCGACGGTCGCGTCCGGGTTGGTGGTGATGGGGTCGGTGATCATGCCCGACTCGCTGCGCTTGACCCGGTCGACGTCGGCGGCCTGGTCGGCGATCGAGAGGTTGCGGTGCAGGATGCCGATGCCGCCCTCACGCGCCATCGCGATGGCCATGCGGGCCTCGGTGACGGTGTCCATCGCGCTGGAGAGCAGCGGGGTGGCGACCGAGATGCGGCGCGTGATCCGGGACGACGTGTCGGCGTCGCTGGGGATCACGTCGGTGTGCCCCGGCAGCAGCAGGACGTCGTCGTAGGTGAGTCCGACGAAACCGAACGGATCGTGCTGCTGCATGGAACCTGCTCCTCTGCGCCGTGACGGCGCCGTGTCGTGGCGAGCGCGCAGTGGCGGATGCGCGCAGGCGGAGCGGGACGGCCCGACTCCGTCGTGTTATCGATTCTAAACGCGAGAAGCCTGCAGTTATTCCGTGAGCCGACCCGCCCGCGGTTTCGATCCGGCCACGGATGATGCGATTTCCGCCCGGCGCAGGTTACGCTCAGTGCGACGTCCATGACCGAACGGCTGCCCGATGCCGTTCGCGGGCACTCGATGTGGAGGATGCGTGGGACTCAGATCAATGGCGCTTCGGCGTCCCCGAAACGGGCTGATCGCGCTGTTGACAGCGCTGGTGGCCGCCTTTCTGGTGCTCGGTGTACCCGCCGGCGCCGCTCTGGCCGAGACGACCGACGACGGCCAGGAGGTGACCGACTTCTACTTCGCGGGGAACATCACCTTCGAGGGCGAGCCGATCCCCGGTGTCGGAGTATCGGTCGAAGGCCACGGCTTCGAAGGCGAGACCGAGACGGACGCCGACGGCAAATGGCGGCTGTACGTTCCCGAGAAGGAGAAGTTCACCCTCTCGATCGATGAGGACTCGCTGCCCGACGGCGTGATCGTCGACCCCGAGCAGCTGCCGGAGGGCGTCGCGCCGGTCGACGGCACCAGCGGCTCGTTCGAGGCGGAGTTCGGGCTCACCGGCACCAAGATCATCAACCTCTTCCTGGGTGAGGGCGAACGGGTCACCGTCTCATTCGTCGACCAGCTGATCTCGCGCACCGTGGGCGGCATCAACTTCGGCCTGCTGCTGGGACTCGCCGCGATGGGAGCCGCCCTGATCTACGGCACCACCCGGCTGTCGAACTTCGCGCACGGCGAGATGGTGACGTGGGGCGGCGTGGTCGCGGTGCTGGTCACCTCGTTCTGGCAGCTGCCGCTGTGGCTCGGTCTGATCGCGGCGGTGATCGCCGGCGGTGCGCTCGGATGGGCGATGGATGCCGGTCTCTGGCGCCCCCTTCGGCGACGGGGTCTGGGCATCGTGCAGCTGATGATCGTCAGCATCGGCCTCTCGCTCGCCCTGCGCTACGCGATGCAGTACATGATCGGCGGCGGCACCCATCAGCTGGCGGGCGCGAGCCCGACACCCATGCAGCTGGGCCCGATATCGCTGTCGTACATCGACCTGATCGGCATGACGATCAGCATCGTGGTGATCCTCGGCATGGCCTACTTCCTCACCCGCACGCGCGTCGGCAAGGCGACCAGGGCGATCTCCGACAACCCGCAGCTCGCGGCGGCGTCGGGCATCGACGTCGACAAGGTGGTGCGCATCGTGTGGATCCTCGCCGGATCGCTGGCGGCGCTCTCGGGCATCCTCTGGACGTACTTCCGGCCGGGCGTGAAGTGGGACATGGGCATGCAGATGCTGCTGCTGATCTTCTGCGCGATCACGCTCGGCGGCCTCGGATCGGCGATCGGCGCACTGATCGGCTCGATCATCGTCGGCATCGCCGTGGAGGTGTCGACGCTGCTGGGCGTGCCCTCCGACCTCAAGTACGCCTCCGCTCTCGTGGCGCTGATCGTGATTCTCCTCGTCCGACCGCAAGGTCTGCTCGGGCGCAAGGAAAGGCTGGGCTGACCCATGGACTTCGGATCGATCTTCGGCAACACCGCGGCCTACCTGTTCAGCCCTGTCACCATCGCCTACGCCCTCGCCGCGACCGGCCTGGCCGTGCATTTCGGCTACGCCGGCCTGCTCAACTTCGGTATGGCGGCCTTCATGGCCATCGGCGCCTACGGGTACGCCATCCCGATCCTCATCTTCGGTATGCCGTGGTGGGTGGGCATGCTCATCGGATTGGCCGGCGGCGCCCTGTTCGCCCTGCTGCTGGGCATCCCGACGCTCCGCCTGCGCGCCGACTACCTCGCCATCGCGACGATCGCGACGGCCGAGGTGGTGCGCCTGCTGTTCCTCACGCAGCTGTTCGAGGACGTCACCGGAGCGGCCGGTGGCCGCACGGGCTACCACACCAGCTTCCGCGACGCGAACCCGTTCCCGCCGGGGACGTACGGCTTCGGTCCGTGGACGTACAACGCCACCGAGCTGTGGGACCGCGTGTTCGGCCTGATCCTGCTGGCGATCGCGATCCTGCTGGTGTGGGCGCTGATGCGCAGCCCGTGGGGACGCGTGCTCAAGGGCATCCGCGAAGACGAGGATGCCGTGCGCTCGCTGGGCAAGAACGTGTTCTCGTACAAGATGCAGGCGCTCGTCATCGGCGGCGTGATGGGCGCCGCGGGCGGCATCGTGTTCGTGCTGCCCTCGGCGGTCGTGCCCGGCAGCTACTCGACGTCGCTGACGTTCTTCCTGTGGACCGTGCTGCTGCTCGGTGGCGCGGCGACCGTGCTCGGCCCGACGCTCGGCGCCGTGCTGTTCTGGGTGCTGTTCGCCTTCCTCGGCAACCTGCTGCCGCAGATGGCCGCCGCCGGATACCTGCCGATGTCGACGTCGCAGGCCGAGGTGGTTCGCTGGATCCTCGCCGGTGTGGCACTGATGCTGATCGTGATCTACCGCCCGCAAGGCATCCTCGGAGACAAGAGGGAGATGACCTTTGTCAAGTGAGCAGCAGTCCCCCCAGAAGCGTCAGAAGTCGACGGGCCTCGCGCAGGGACCGGCCGAGCCCGGTGTCGCGAAGGTCGATCCGATCCTCGTCGCCGACGGCGTCGAGCGGCACTTCGGCGGTCTGACCGCCGTCAACGTCGAGCACCTCGAGATCCCCCGCGGTGCGATCACCGCGCTGATCGGCCCGAACGGTGCCGGCAAGACGACCCTGTTCAACCTGCTGTGCGGCTTCGACAAGCCCAACAGCGGCACGTGGCAGTTCAACGGCAAGAACCTCGCGGGCGTCCCCTCGTTCAAGGTCGCGCGGATGGGACAGGTGCGCACGTTCCAGCTCACCAAAGCGCTGTCGCTGCTGACCGTGCTCGAGAACATGAAGCTCGGATCGCCCGAGCAGCCCGGTGAGAAGTTCTGGGTGAGCCTGTTCCCCGGTCTGTGGCGCAAGAAGGAAGCCGAGATCGAGCAGAAGGCGCGCGAGCTGCTGACGCTGTTCAAGCTCGACGCCAAGGAGAAGGACTTCGCCGCGTCGCTGTCCGGAGGTCAGCGCAAGCTGCTCGAGATGGCGAGGGCGCTGATGAGCGACCCGCAGCTGGTGATGCTCGACGAGCCGATGGCCGGCGTCAACCCCGCGCTGACGCAGTCGCTGCTCGATCACATCCTGGGCCTGAAGGACCGCGGCATGACGGTGCTGTTCGTCGAGCACGACATGCACATGGTGCGCCACATCGCCGACTGGGTGGTCGTGATGGCCGAGGGTCGCGTGGTCGCCGAGGGTCCGCCCGAGACGGTCATGGAGGACCAGGCGGTCGTCGACGCGTATCTCGGCGCCCATCAGGACGTCGACCTCGGCGAGGTCACCGGACGCATCTCGGTCGTGTCCGATGCGGCCGCGACGCGCGTGCGCGAGAAGATCGAGGCGGAAGCCGAGGCGGAGCTCGAGGAGGAGCAGAAATGACGGATGCTGCGAACGAGGCCCCCTCGACGGGTCCCACCCCTGACGATCGTCGCGTCGTCGTCGAGCTGACCGACGTGCACGCCGGGTACCTGCCGGGCGTCAACATCCTCAACGGCGCGAACCTCGTCGCCCGCGAGGGTGAGCTGATCGGCATCATCGGGCCGAACGGCGCGGGCAAGTCGACCCTGCTGAAGTCGATCTTCGGCATGGTGCAGGTGCGCGACGGCGAGATCACCGTCGACGGGTCGAGCATCCTGGGGCTGAAGGCCGACAAGCTCGTCGCGAGGGGCGTCGGCTTCGTGCCGCAGACGAACAATGTCTTCCCGTCGCTGACGATCGCCGAGAACCTGCAGATGGGGCTGTATCAGAACCCGAAGATCTACAAGGAGCGTCTCGAGTTCGTCACCGGGATCTTCGCCGAGCTGGGCACCCGCTTGAACCAGCGTGCCGGCTCGCTGTCGGGCGGTGAGCGCCAGATGGTGGCGATGTCCCGGGCGCTGATGATGGATCCCTCTGTGCTGCTGCTCGATGAGCCCTCGGCGGGTCTGTCACCGGTCCGTCAGGACGACGCGTTCATCCGCGTCTCCGACATCAACAAGGCCGGAGTGACGACCATCATGGTCGAGCAGAACGCGCGGCGCTGCCTGCAGATCTGTGATCGCGGCTACGTGCTCGACCAGGGGCGCGACGCCTACGAGGGCACCGGCCGTGAGCTGCTCGAGGATCCCAAGGTGATCGGCCTGTACCTCGGCACGCTCGGCCAGGACGCCGCCTGACCCCGTCCGACAGCGTCGCTTTCCCGAGAGACCACTTCCCGCGTGAGAAACCACGCCGGAGGTGGTTTTTCGTGCGGAAGGTGGTTTCTCACCGGGAGCGGATGCTGGGGAGCAGGCCAGGGCATGCGAACGGGGCCCGGATGCTGACGCATCCGGGCCCCGTTCTCATGTCTTACTTGATGCGGGTGTGGGTGTTGCCCTCACCGTACTCGTAGACGCCGATCGCAGCGCCCTTCGGGTCGTTGTTCTCATCGAACGTGACCGAGCCCGACAGACCCTCGTAGTCGGCGGTGCCGCCGTCGTTGATGATCGCGGCGCAGTCGGCGAACGTCGAGCACTGCTCGCCCTCACCCTCGCCACCGGAGACCTCGCGCATCTTGCCCGCGATGTCCTCGCCCTCGACCGACTGGGCGGCCAGCGCGGCCAGCGCGATCAGGATCGTGGCGTCGTAGGCCTCGGCCGAGTAGGTCACGGCGTCGATCGGGTCGTTGCCCTGGGCGGTCCAGACCTCGTTGAGCTGGTCGATGAAGTCACCGGGCAGCTCGGCTCCGGCGCGGGTGCCCTTCGAACCGGTCAGGTCGACGGGCAGGTCGGGCCAGTCCTTCAGGTTGCCGTCGACCAGGTACAGCTTGCCGGTGTCGACGCCCGCGTTTCCGAGCAGCGGTGCGATGGTGGCGAACTGGTCGTACGAGACGATCGCGACGGCGTCGGGGTTGGCCGCGGCGACCGCCTCGACCTGCGCGTTGAACTGACCGTCACCCTGGTTGTACGACTCCTGGGCGACGACCTCACCGCCGGCCGCCTCGAACGTCGCGCCGATGGCGTCGGCCAGGCCGGTGCCGTACGGGTCGTTCTGGTAGATGATGCCGAGCGACGTTCCGCCGTCCTCGGCGATCTGGTTGCCGAGCACCTCGCCCTGCAGGTTGTCGCTGGGGGCGGTGCGGAAGTACATCGGGCTGATGCCGGTGAAGTCCGCGGAGGTGTTCGACGGCGAGACGGTGACGATGCCCGCGCCGACGTTGCCGTCGAGGATGAGCTTCGAGACGCTCGACGACGCGGCGCCGACCATGGCGGTGATGCCCTCGCTCTGCAGCTTGGACACCGACGTCTCGTAGGCCTTGTTGTCGAGGTCGCCTTCGTCACCGGTCGAGAGCTCGACCGTGACGCCGGCGTCGGCCTCGTTGATCTGCGCGACGGCGAGCTGCACGCCGGATTCCATCGGAGCCCCGAGGAACGCGAGCGTGCCGGTCGACGGCAGCAGCGAGCCGAGCTTGAGCGTCAGATCGACGGCGGCCGGCTTGTCGGCGCCGTCATCGGGCTCTTCGGCGGGTGTGCTGCTGCAGCCGGAGATGATGAGTGCGGACGCGCTGACCATCGCAGCGGCCGCGAAGATCCTCGCGGTGCGCGAGCCCTTCATTGCGTTCATGTTGCTCCCTTGCGTAACTGAACGTGGATAACCACTTTCGGGTGCCTCTTACCCTATGTGGTCGGATGCCCTAACGGACGGCGCTTCTGTCTCGGTCACTTAACGATCCGCGTGTCACGCCGGCGGGGCCGGCTGCTGACGCCGTCCGCGGCGTCGCTGCAGCAGCAGGTCGACGATGAACACGACGATCGCCAGCCACACCAGCACGAAGCCGATCCAGCGCTCGAGCGGCATGGGCTCGCCCAGCAGCGCCCATCCGACCAGGAACTGCAGCACCGGGGTGATGAACTGGAACATCCCCACAAGGCTCAGGTCGATCCGTCTCGTGCCGGCGGCGAACAGCAGCAGCGGCACGGCGGTGGCGATGCCCGCGCCGGCGACCAGTGCGGTGTGCAGCGGCGAGACACCCCCGAACGTGATGCCGGTGGTCTGGCCGACGACGATCAGCATGACCACCGCGATCGGGATCAGCCAGAACGATTCCAGCGTGAGGCCGCTGACAGCATCCACCGCCGCGCCGACGCGCTTCTTCACCAGGCCGTACAGGCCGAACGACAGCGTCAGCGTGACAGCGATCCAGGGGAAGTCGCCGTACGCGGCGATGATGACGACGACCGCGATCGTCGCGATGCCGATCGCGACCGTCTGCAGTCGTGTGATGCGCTCCCGCAACACGACGACACCCAACAGGACGGTGAATATCGGGTTGATGAAATACCCCAGACTGGTCTCGATGACCCGATCACTGAGGGTCCCGATGACGAAGGCCTGCCAGTTGACGTAGATGAGCACGCCGGCCAGCGCCGACCATCCGAGCAGCGCAGGACGGCGCATGATCGCCCACAGCGACGACCAGCCCCGCGTCAGCGTGAGCAGCACGAGACAGAACACGAACGACAGCAGGACGCGCCACGCCACGACCTCCCACGGTCCCATCGGCGCGAGCACGACGAAGTACAGCGGCAGCACGCCCCACAGCAGGTAGGCGCCGATCGTGAACGCGATGCCGGAACGGGATGGGGCCGTCGTCGCACGCGCCGTCGTCGAGAGGTCGGATGTCACTGCAGCACCTTACTGCGTTCCACGCGTGCCAGGTGGCTACCCGCGTAGATTGCTCTTCCGCTGGGCGGGGGAAAGGCTTATAGTGGGCGGCATCCAAGAGTTGGATGACTGGGGAATTCGGCGGAAGTGATGGGCGAGTCGGAATACGTACTCGCGCTCGACGTAGGCACGACCAGTGTGACGACGGTCTTTGCCAACGCTGCTGCGCGTGGAGGATTGCAGGTGGTGCCGCTCGCGGTGGGGCGCGAGCGGGCAGACATCCCGGTGCAGGCTTATGTCACCGATGACGGTGACGTGATGTTCGGCGCGGAGGCGGTGGAGCGCGGGCTGGAGCGGCCCGAGCGGGTGGTGCGGGACTTCACCCGATCGGTGGGCGATGCTGTGCCCATCGTCGCGGGCGGATACGCCGTGAGCGCCGATGAGCTGGTGGCGCGCCTTGCGCTGTGGATCGTGTCGACCGTCGCCGCAGAGCGCGGCCGTGGGCCCGGCGCGATCGCGATCGCGCACCCGACGGCCTGGGCGGGGCATCGGATGGATGCCCTCAGCCGGCGACTTCGTGAGGTCGGCCTCCCCGATGTCGTGCTGGTGCCGGCGGCCGTCGTCGCGGTCGAGCAGTTCGCCACCGACGACGCGCGCGGACATCGCGTGGGCGTGTACGACCTCGGCGGCAGCACGTTCGAGGCGAGCGTGCTGCGTGGTCTCGAAGTGCTGGGTGAGCCGCAGGTGCAGCAGGTCGGCGGAATCGACGTCGACGAGGCGCTGATGCGTCATGTGCTCGCCCTGGCCGGCTCGGTGGAGGCGATCGCCGAGAGCACGCCGGCCGAGCTGCGCGCAACGCGCCGTTCGGTGACGACCGCCAAGGAGGCGCTGTCGTTCAGCACCGGCGCGCCGGTGCCGGTCACTCTCGCGGGCGCATCGTCCAGTGTTCGCGTGAACCGCTCCGAACTCGACGCGATGGCGCGTCCGACGATCGCCGCGACGATCGAGACCCTGGAGCAGGCGATGGATGCCGCGGGCTTTGCCGCATCCGATCTGCACGAACTGATCCTCATCGGCGGATCGGCGCGCATCCCGCTGATCGCCCAGGTGCTCTCCGAGCGACTCGATCTGGCTCTCACGGTGCCCGAGAACCCGCAGTACGCCGCCGCGATCGGCGCCGCGCACGCGGCGTGGGCTCGCCGCTCGCGGACCGCGACGCCCGTGCTGTCGACATCGACCGAGATCGCCGCGCGTCCCGAGCCGCAGCCGGCGGCGCTCGCTCTGCGGCCGGTGACGGCCCGACTGCGCATGCCGTACGGCGCTGCCGCGCTCGTCGCCGGCGCGGCGATCGTCGCGGCCGGCATCGTGTTCGCGTCCACGACGCCTCTGGGCGGTGGGACGGATGCCGCCAAGGGCGCCTCGCCCGGTGACCCCTCCGCTGGTCCGGGCACGCTGTCACTGCTGCGCTCGGCCTCGGGCTACTCGGTGCACCAGGCCGCCGCTGAGAAGGCGGACGATACCCCTGACTGGTCCGACAACGACTCCGACGACGTGCCGCGGCGTGACAGGGATCGCCGCGATGATGATCGCTCATCGGCATCCGACACCCCCAGCGACCCGCCCTCGCCGCCCGGTCGAGGCGGACCGAGGGCCACGGCCCCCGATTCGGGCGACAGTGGCGGTGGCAGCACCAGCAAACCCGTGGCGCAGCCCGTCTCCGAGCCGGTCGGCGGACCCCAGGTCGAGAACCCCGACCCGACGCCGACGCCGACGCCGGATCCCACCCCGGACCCGACGCCGACCACCGACCCGACGCCGGATCCCACCCCGGACCCGACGCCGACCACCGACCCGACGACGGATCCCACCCCGGATCCCACGCCGACCACCGATCCGACGCCCGGACCCACGGCCGAACCCGCCGATCCGACTCCGGAACCGACGCCGGAACCGACGACCGCGCCCTCCCCCGAGCCCGAGCCGTCCTCCGATCCGACGCCGACGACCCCGCCGGCCTCTCCAGATCCCCAGCCGTCGCCGACGTCGACGGAACCTCCCGCCGGCGATCCGGCACCCTGACCTGAGGCGGCCCCCGACGCCATGACAATCACCTCCGCTGCACTTGACGAGCGCTCCGCCACCGGCGGCCCGCTCACCTGGGAGCGCCAGCTGCGCCCCGCGCTCGACGCGATCAACCACAGCACCCCCAGAGTCGCTCTGGTCGGCACCGCCGGATCGGGCAAGTCAACCGGCCTGCGCCACCTGCACGACCTGTTCCTGGAGGACTCGCGCGAGGCCCTGTTCTGCCACGACGCGGCCGAAGCGCTCGGTGATGTGCCTCCCGACCACGTGCTGCTCGTCGACGATCTGCATCTGCTTTCGGAGGCGCAGCTGATGCAGCTCGGCGAGCGCGCCGAAGACCCCACGGCGGCGCTCATCATCGCGCGTCGTCCCTGGCCGGCCGTGCCGGCTGTGCGCGACATCGCGCGACGCCTCGAGCAGCACGTGCCCGCGGTCGTGCTCGGTCATGTGTCGCGATCGGATGTGCTCGATCACCTCGACGCCCTCGAGCTGACGATGGCCGATGACTGTGTGGAGCACATCCTTCGGGTGACGCTGGGGATGTCGTGGCTGGTCGCCGCGGCCGTGCAGCACCACGACCCGCGAGACTGCGGATTCGACGGCACGCACGCAGAGCTCGACCGTTCGCTCGCGGAGTTGATCGTGCACCGACTCGACTCCGCCGATGACGATCTGCGGCGCATGGTGGAGCAGGTCTGCGTGACAGACGCCGGTCAGGCCGGCCCGCCCACGGGCTCGAGCGACGATGACTGGGTGCTGCAGGGGTACGCACAGGGACTGCTGCTGCGCAGCGGCGACACGGCTCCCCTGGTGCGCATGGCGGTGCGCGAGGCACTGCCGACCCGGCGTCTGATCGACCTGTGGACGCTGTTCCCCGAGGCGCTCGAGCACCGGGAGGGGCTGCGCGCCGTGCGCGACGCGCGAGTCGCCGATGCCCTCATGGCCGGCGGTGATCGGATGCTGCCGACGCAGCCCGCCCTGGCCGGCGAGCTCTACGACGCCTCGGTGCAGAGCGGCGCCGACCCGCATGACCTCTCGGCACGCCGCGCGCACGCCGCATGGTCTGCCGGAGACCTCGATCACGCGTCGTCGTTCGTCGACGATGCGCTGCGCACGGCATCGGCCACCGCGCTCTCGTCGATGTCCACCGTGTCGGCGGCGATCTGGTCGGCGCGGGGCATGATGACCAGGGCGCACGAGGTGTACCGCCTGGCTCCCCCGCAGGACGACACGGCACGCACGAACGCCGCGGTCGCCGCGATCGGCGTCGGCGACCGGGTGGACGAAGCCGACCATGCCGAACCCGCCCTGCCGTCGGCCGCCGGCGTCGCGATGGAGCTGCTGCGCACCGGCCTGCGGCACACGACGGCATCCGATGGCGAGGACGAGGCGCTGTCCACGCTGGTGCGGTCCGCCGAGCTGTACTCCAGTGCGCAGCGCACTGACGCGCTGGTCGAGCTGCCCGCGGTCGTCGCGGCGATCGCCGCGCTGAATCTGGGTCGGCTCGCCACCGCGCAGACCGTGCTCGACGACGCGGTCGCCCGCGATCACGGCGGCCCGTGGGCTCGTCCGCGCCTGCTGCTGTGGAGCGCGTGGGTGGCGGTGCAGCGTGCGCAGCCCGCCGACGCGCGGGAGCTTCTCGACCGCGCGCTGGCGGCATCGGCCGCGCAGCCCACGCCGCGGGATGTCTTCCTGCAGCACGCCGTGCGGGTCGCGATCGCCCGCCGCTACGACGATGCATCCGGTCTGGAAGCCGCATGGCTCGAGGCCCGCGGCGTGCTGCTGCGCGTCGACGTCGACCTGTACCTGCTGCATCCGCTCGCCGAGCTGATCAGCGCCGCGGCGCGCGTCGGCGACGCCACGCGCATCGAGGCGCACGTGACGCGCGCACTGCGGATCGTCGAGGATCTCGGCGACGCGCCGACCTGGTCGGCGCACGTGCACTGGGCTGGTGTCCAGCAGGGCATCCTGCTGAACGCTCCGGAGCGGCTGGCTCCGCATGCCAAGGCGCTCGTCGCTGCTTCCGCGCGCAGCCGCGTCGCCGCCCGCATGGCGAAGGCCGGGCGGGTGTGGACCGATGTGCTCGCGGGCACCGTCGACGCGGATGCCGTCGTGAGCGCTGCCGAAGGACTTGCCGAGATCGGACTGATCTGGGATGCCGCGCGGCTGGCCGGCCACGGCGCAGCCCGCAGCGGCGACCGCCGGGTGTCAGCACAGCTGCTGGCGTGCGCCCGCGAACTGCATCCGAAGGACGGTACGCGTCGCCCCGCTGCGGCAGCCGGCGACGACGCCGAGAGCGCGACGCAGGCACCGGCCGAGCAGGTGCTCAGCGAACGCGAGATCGAGGTCGCGCGCCTGGTCGTGCAGGGCAAGACCTACGCCGAGATCGGCGAATCGATATTCATCTCACCGCGCACGGCCGAGCACCACATCGCGCACATCCGGCGCCGGCTGGGCGCCGGATCACGGTCCGAACTGCTGGCCAGACTGCGTCAGCTTCTGGGCGACGGCGGAGTCGGCGCGGGGTCTTCGGACGAACCCCCGTGAACCCCCTATTCGGTATCGGGCAAACCCCCGATGCCGTGAGCGCGCTGCCGCGCATACGATCCAAGCACATGCGTCACCGGCTGCTGAGGGGCACTGAGCCGGGCGAAGAGAGTTCGAAGAAGTTTGAAGGGGGACAACGGAGATGACTTCACCAGTCGAAACCATTGCGGACGCTCTGATCGCGTTCATTCTCAGCCTGCTGCGGGACCCGAACGCCGCCGAGAGTTTCGCCGCGCAGCCGAGCGCGACTCTGGCCAACAACGGACTGCAGGATGTCTGCATGGCCGATGTGGCCGCGGTGCGTCCTGTCATCATCGACAACCCCCGCGTGGTCCATCACGACACTCCTCCGCCGCCTCCCCCGCCCGGTCCGGACGATGGCGACAACACCGAGACCGTCCGCGAGATCGTGCGCATGGTGCAGCAGTTCACCACGGTCGATGCGCGCTCGACCATCGTCGACCAGTCGGTGAACCAGAACATCTGGACCGAGGGCGGCGACGTCACGCAGGTGTTCGATCAAGAGGCGAACGTCGCCTCGGGCGACGACTCGATCGCCGCCGGCGACGATGTCTCGGTGGTCGACTCCGACCTCGACGTCACGGTGGGAGACGTCTCGATCGGCAACGAGACCAACGACGGCAGCTTCAACCAGACCGGCACGGTGCCGGACGACGACGCCGAAGCGGCTCCGGAAGGCGCGGTCGCCGACGGTGCGGCCGATGCCGCGTCCGACGAGCCTGCCGAACAGACCACACCCGACGACGCCGAGGCTCAGGGCGCGTCGGTTCAGGACGCGGTCGACACGGCCGTGGATGCGGCGGGCGCCGCGGCACAGCAGCCGGCGGCACCTCCCCCGCCCCCGGCCGATGTGCCGGAGCCGGCGGATCTGCTGGAAGGCGATATGACCTCCGGCGGAGGCGACAGCTACGATGCCGACGCATCGAACGCCGCGCTCGAGGATGTGCCGGTCGATATCCCCGTTGAGGATGACTGACACTCCGCGCACGCCCCACCCGGCGCCCCTTACCTCGTCCCAGGAGGGGGGCGCCGGGTCGGCAGCGCCGTACGGGTCTCGTGAGCTGCCGGCTCGTCCGACGCTGGCGAGCCCCAATCTGCCGCCGGTCATGGTGAAGGCGACGCCACCGTTCTCGATCCGGCTCAGCCTGTTCCTCTGGATCGTCAGCTTCGCCGTCGGCGCGTTCACCGCGGTGTACATGTTCGTGATCCGCAAGGATCTGCTTCCCGAGATCGTCGAGGTCGCCAAGACCGTGACCGCCGGGCGTCAGGAGGCGACCTACGAGTCGGCGGCGGACATCGTCTTCTGGGTGGTGTTCGGGCTGATCGTGGCGTTGCTGTTCACACAGATCACGCTGCTGGTGTCGTTCATGGGGCGCCGCCCGCACATCCGGTGGTGGCAGCTGCTCACACTCGGGCTGCAGGCTCTGCTGGTGCTGCTGTCACCGGAGTGGGTGGCGCTCGGTGCGCAGGGGGAACCACTGCAGCCGCTTCTTGCGGCGCAGGCCGCCCTGGTTCTGCTTGCCCTGCTCAGCAGCGTCCTCCCCGGCGCCATCGCCTGGTCCGCCCGGCGCTTCGATGTGCGGCGCGGGCCGCAGGGAACGGGCCAGCCCGACCTCTGACGCGATCGCCGCGAGGCTGCGCAGCACCGCCTCGTACACGTCCGCCGTCTGCCGCTCGATCATCGGCGACGCCGCGAGTGCGCGCCAGCGATCGATCTCGGTCGACGCCCGCCCGGCGATGTCGGCGCTGGTCGCGTCCGCGGCGAGGCCGAGCCGATCGGATGCTGCGATGCCGGCCGCCCCGAGGATGCGAGCCGCGTCGGTGGCCTCGGATTCGTCGAGCGGCAGCCCACTCGATCGAGCCTGCGCCAGCAGGGAGAGTTCGCGCAGCATGTGCGCCGATACGGTGAAGCGCTCGATGCCGGCACGGATGCGCTCTGTGCCGGCTCGCGGTGCCCGACGCAGCAGCGCCTGCAGCTGGAGCACCACGCCACGGGCCTTCAGCGTCTCGGCGCGCGGGTGGAACTGCGTCTGCACGAACTGCTGCAGTTCGATCATGCCGCTCTGCTGCACGAGGGCATCCGACAGCTCGGACGAGCTGCTCACCCCACCGCGGATGATCGCGGTCGCCAGACGAACACCGAAGATCCCGAACCGGCCCAGCAGGTCCTGACGCACGGCGACGCTCAGTCCGGTGGCGTCGCTCGCACGCGTGAAACGGTCGGCCGAGACGAGCAGCCGCTCGCGCTCGGTTCGCTCGAGACCGGCGAGCTCGCGGAACGCGATGTACTCGCTCTCGCGCAGCGTGCGGGCTCCCTCGGCGAGCAGACCGGCGACCGGCACCACCCCGAGGGCGAGTGCCGACAGGTTGCCGTCGCGCTCGTACCGCCCCGCCACGCGCCGGGCGCTGAGCAGCGAGTCGATGCGCCCCGAGCCGATCTCGTCGGTGCGCGAGAGCACGGCCACCGCGGCGACGCTCTGCGCGGCCCCGGCGGCGGTGTCGCGGAACGCCTCGAGGAACTTCACGTCGGAGCCGTGCAGGTGGCGCATCAGGTACACCACGGCGTCGGCCGCCGACGGCGAGTCCTCGGGCGTGAGGAAGCGCGCGGTGCGGGCGGAGGTCTCCCCCGACAGCGAGGCGATGCCGGGGGTGTCGATGAGGATCAGCGACTCGAGACCGTCGAGTGGCCATCCCACGTCGATCCATTCGATCTCCTCGGCGGTGCGCCCACCGAGGTCGAAGACCAGCAGCCCGTGCTCACGTCGGATGGGCATCCGCTCGGTGCCGCCGTCGCGCAGGTGCATGGTGATCGTCGGCGTGGCGGAGTAGCGGTACCAGGTGACGATGCGAGTGCACTCCGCGGTGTCGGTGGCGGCGATCCGCTCGCCCAGCAGCGCGTTCATCAGCGTCGACTTGCCGGCCTTGACCATGCCGGCCAGGGCGAGCCGCAGCGGCTCGTGCAATCGCACCTCGAGCTGGTCGATCAAGGCTGTGGCCTCGCGATCGCCTGCGTACACCGAGCGGGCTGTGCGCAGCAGATCCTCGGTGTCGGCGATCAGCGCGCTCTGCGGCGCATCGTCGATGACCGAGGCGAACGGTGCCGTCGGCGTCATCATCGCCCTGCCTTCGCCGCGATCCCGGCCATCGGCTTCGCGCCGGCGCGCAGTGGCTCGGGGGCGGCCGGCAGGGCGGGGATCGCCTTGCGCACGGCCTCGAGCTCGGCGATGCGCGCGCGCAGCGCGACCACGCGCTGGTCGCGGGTCGCGGTGTATCCGGATGCCGCCTGCTTGGCGCGCTGCAGGGCATCCGCCAGCGAGCTGTGCAGCTCCTCGGCGAGCGATCCGAAGTGGTCGCGGGTCGCGCGCTGCACCAGCCGCAGCCGGTCCTTCAGCTGCTTGCCGACCTGGAAGGTGACTTCGTCGATGTAGCGCCGCACGATGGTCTTGGCCTCCTGCTGGCGGCGCGAGAGCCGGTTGCCCATGTCCTCGCGGTAGGCACGGCGGCCCACGAGCACACCGGCGAGCAGTGAGAGCGGGTTGATCAGGGCCATGCCGATCAGTCCCGTGGCCAGTCCCACCATCAGCACGCCGCCGTACGAGCCGCGCACGCCGATGTACATCTTCTCGGCGGCGCTGAGCTGCCCGGTGTCGATGCCGGCGATGTCGTCGACGGGGTCGAGCACGCCGTGCGTGTCGGAGACGTCGTGGATGGGGATGTCGGACTCGTCCTGGCTGAACAGCTCGGCGACCTCTTCTGCCAGCCAGCGCGATCGCTCGTCGGTCCAGACGAAGGTCTCCGAGACGGCCGCGGTCACGCGCTGGTCGAGCCATTCGCGGATCTGGTCCCAGATCGGTCCTGGATCACCCTCGTCGATGGCGCGCTCGGCCTCGCGCTGCACCTTGCGCAGCCGGTCACGCACGTCATGCTCCATGTCGGCGACCAGGTCGGCGATGCCGTCGGTGAGGGTGACCTGCCAGCGAGCGGAGCGCCCGCGGAACTCGTCGGCCTTCGCCTTCGCATTCTCGAGCTCGGCGATCATCCGAGGGGTGTCTTCGGGGTTGATCAGCGCGTTCAGCTCGGCGCGCAGCGAGACCTCGAGCTGATCGACGACCGAGATGAGCTCGTGCACGGCGCTGCGCTCGTGGATCACCTCGGCGCGGCCCAGCACCTCCCGGCGCAGATGCGCCACGAGCGCGGGGAAACCCGACTCGTCGTTGAGCGTGCGATCCTGCAGCTCGGCCGCCAGCAGGCGCAGATCGCTCGACACCGAGAAGATGGGCACGTCGTCGTGTCCGGCGAGGTGCCCGCGGTCGATCTGCTCGATGCGCCGCCACTCCGGGTAGAGGTCGGTCTTGGCCAGCACGGCCGCGACGTTCGGCGAGATCCGCATCGCGTGCTGAAGGAACTGCACCTCTGGCTCGGTGTACTCCTGTGAGGCATCCGAGACCAGCAGCACGGCATGCGCGGTCGAGAGGGCCGCAAGGGTTGCGAGCGAATTCGATGACTCCAGTCCGCCGACGCCCGGCGAGTCGACGAGCTTCAGTCCGCCGCGCAGGATCTCGCGTGGCAGCAGCACCTCGGCCGAGAGGATGCCGCGCTCGTTGCCGGGGTTGCCGCGCTCGGAGACGTACTCGACGAGGGAATCGAGCGGGATCTCGCGCCGCGCGGGTTCGGGATTCTGCTCGGTCGGGCGGTCGATCACCCAGGCCGATGGCTTTTCGGCGTATCCGACGACGGTCGGCACGCTGGTCGCGACGTCATCGTCGACCGGGCAAGCGGGAGCGTTCACCAGTGCGTTGATGAGTTTGCTCTTGCCCTGCTTGAACTCCCCGACGACGATCACGCGCACCGACGGATCCGCCAGCCGTTCACGGGTGTTGGCGAGCCGTGCGGCGAGGTCTTTGCGTCCTGCGGACGCGGCGAGATCGCCGACGTCGTGGATGACGTCGACGATCCTGTCATCGGTGTTGATGCGTCTTTCCGGCACGGGTCCCCCTCTGGCGCGCGGATGCGGTTCAGCCGAGCAGATCGGCGTCGGATGCGTCACCGCCCTGGTCGACGACGCCGATGGCGTCGTCGCCCCAGAGCAGGTCGGCATCTCCCCAGTCCGACTCGTCGATGCCGGCGAGTTCCTGGCTGAACGAATCGGTCGAGAGCGGGTCGAACAGTGCGCCGTCTCCCCAGACGGTCTCCGGCATGTCGTCATCGGCCCAGGGGCCGGTGTGTTCCTCAGACATGGCTCTCGCTCCGGATCAGGTGATTCAGGATTCTAGTGGTGTGCCCGGCCGTCCACCAGAGGGGACGGCCGGGCAGGTAGATCGTCTTCTGTGCGTCAGAAGACGTCGAACTCGTTCGCGTCAGCACCCGGGCTGAGCACGTTGGAGTTGTCGACGTCGACATCGACGTCGGTGTCGACGGCGTTGTCCTGGAACGAGTCGTTGACGCTCCAGTTGTCGGAGTTGTCGGTCATCGAGTTGTCCTGGAACGAGTCGTTGATCCGCCAGTTGTCGGAGAAGTCGTCGTTGAAGGAGTCGGTGTTCCACGTGTTCCCGATCGAGATGTCGCCGAGGTCGATGTCGGTGTCGATGTTGCGCACATCGACGTCGCCGCCGGCCGCGATCGAGTTGTCACCCGAGGCGATGTTGCTGCTCTGGCCGAAGTACTGACCGACGTTGCCGCCGCTCGCACTGCCGCCCATCGCACCCGTGTCGCCGGTGGATCCGCCGTTGGCGTTGCCGCCGAACGCACCCGAGCCTGCACCGCCGCCGTCTCCGGCCGCGCCACCTGCGCCGGCTGCACCGCCGGGGCCGTCGCCACCGTCGCCACCGTCGCCACCGTTGCCGCCGCCGAGGCCGGCTCCGAGGCCGCCGTCGCCGCCGTCACCGCCGGCACCGTCGCCGCCGTCCCCACTGGCGCCGCCCGATCCGGTGCTGCCGCCGGCCGCTCCGGCGAATGCCGGGCCGCCCCAACCGCCGTCAGCGTCGCCGCCGACCGCGATCGCCGCTCCACCGCTGCCGGAGGAGGTCGAGATGTTCTGGCTGACCGACTGGTCGTTGATCGTGGTGCGCGCGTCGAGGTTCAGGTCGAGACGGCCCATGCCGCCCATGCCCGTCATCGTGCTGCCACCGCCGGCGAGACCGATGTTGATGTCGCCCACACCGGTGTCGTACTGCCGGATGCCGGTGTTGACCGAGTGGTCGTACAGCGTCTGGTTGCCCGAGTCGTTCACCGAGTTGTCCTGGAACGAGTCGTTCACCTGGAACGAGTCGTTGATGGACTCGTCGTCGTTGAACGAGTCGTCGTTGTTCGACAGCATGTCCGAGTTGTCGGAGTTGTCCGAGTTGTCGCTGTTGTCCGAGTTGTCGGTCGTGGAGTTGTCCGAGTTGTCGTTGAACGAGTCGTCGGTGTCGTTGTTCGACAGCAGGTCGTTGTCGCTGTTGTCCGAGTTGTCGTTGCCCGAGTCGCTGACGTCGTTGTTCGAGAGCAGGTCGTTGTTCGAGTTGGTGTCCGAGTAGTCGTTGCCCGAGTCATCGACGTCGAGGCCCAGGTTCCACTGTGCACCGAGAACGTTGAGGTTGTCTTCCGCAGCCATGATTGATTCCCCTTCATCGTGAGTGCCGATTGGCGCTTGTCATAGAGTCTGCGACTCGGCGAAGGCTGCGGCATCGGGGGTCACCCCGAGGGTTGTCGGGGGCGCCCGGGGGATCTATAGGGGGAGCATGGGGGCCGATAGGGGAAAGCAGAAGGACCCGGATGCCGCAGCATCCGGGTCCTTCTGTCGAGTCGAGGGGCGTCAGCGGACGACGACCGCCAGCACGTCGCGGGCCGAGAGCACGAGGTACTCGTCAGCGCCGAACTTGACCTCGGTGCCGCCGTACTTGCTGTAGAGCACGCGGTCGCCCACGGCGACATCCAGCGGGACGCGGTTGCCGTTGTCGTCGATGCGGCCGGGGCCCACTGCCACGACCTCGCCCTCCTGGGGCTTCTCCTTGGCGGTATCGGGGATGACCAGACCGCTTGCGGTGGTCTGCTCTGCCTCGACCTGCTGGATGACGATGCGGTCCTCGAGCGGCTTGATGGAAACCGACACGGTGTACCTCTTCTTTCGTGACTGAGATCAGAAGATTATTAGCACTCTCATGCCGAGGGTGCTAACACCAGTGTATGCCGACGGCTGGCACTCACGCAATGCGAGTGCCAGCTCCACCCACTTCATATCGCTTGAATTGCTGCGATTCGGAGGAGAACACAGCAACTCGCGCGACATGAACTCGAAAGCGCCCGGCCGTAGGCTGGGCGGGTGGAGATGTCTGAGCTGAGGGCGCTGCTCACCAGAGAGGGCCTCGAGCTGCTCGATGAGGTCGGAGAGATCGCCTCGCCCGCCGATGTGACGCGCGCCGTGTCGCGTCTGCGTGCCACCGGGCACTCCCCCGATCTCGTGTCGGCCGTGGTGGGCCAGGCGCACCTGCGTGCCAGAGCCCGCGCGAAGTTCGGCGCGTTCGCCGAGCGGATGCTGTTCACCCGGGCCGGCCTCGAACAGGCCACCCGGCTGAACGTCGCCACGCTGCACGCGGCGCGCATGCGACAGGCCGGCATCACGCACGTGACCGATCTCGGCTGCGGCATCGGCGGCGACAGCCTGGCTTTCGCGGGCGCGGGCCTGGAGGTGACCGCGGTGGATGCCGATGAGGTGACCGCCGCGATCGCGGCGTACAACCTCGCCCCGTTCGGCGACGACGCGACGGTGCACCAGGGCCTCGCCGAAGAATTCGCGAGCACCAGCCGCGGAGATGTACGCCTGCCGCGGACAGATTCCCCCGATTCATCCGCGGGAAGCGCGCATCCCCGCGGCAAGCGCACGGGCACGGGCGCGGCGGATGGCGGCGAGAGCTCGGCGGTCTGGCTGGATCCGGCACGGCGCACCGCCGGGCACGGCGAGACGCGGCGCACATCGGCATCCGACTGGTCTCCGTCGCTGGACTGGTGCTTCGAGGTCGCGCGACAGCATCCGACCGGCATCAAGCTCGGTCCGGGGCTCGACCGCGGCCTCATCCCCGACGACGTCGAGGCGCAGTGGGTCAGCGCCGACGGCAGCGTCGTCGAGCTGGTGCTGTGGAGCGGCGTGCTGGCGCGCCCTGGCATCCGACGCGCCGCGCTCGTCACCCGCGACGGCGCGACGCACGAGCTCACGGCGGCGGCGGATGCCGACGACGTGCCCGTGCGCGAGCTGGGGGCGTTCCTGCACGAGCCCGACGGCGCAGTCATCCGCGCCCGGCTGATCGGCGAGGCGGGGCGGATGCTGGAGGCCGGCATGATCGACGAGCAGATCGCCTACCTGACGGGGGATGCTGCCGTGACCAGTCCGTTCGTGCAGTCGTTCCGGGTGCGCGAGACCATGCCCGCGCACGTGAAGACGATCAACGCCGCGCTGCGCGCGAATGACATCGGGCGTCTCGAGATCAAGAAGCGCGGCATGGACGTCGACCCGGCGGTCTACCGCAAGAAGCTCAACCTGAAGGGCTCTCAGGCGGCGACGCTGCTCCTCACCCGCACCGCGGCCGGGCGGGTGGCGATCCTCGCCGACCGGGTGTGACCGGCGCGGCTCAGCCGCCGAGTTCGCCGGTCTTGTCGTCGGCCGTCGCGCAGTATCCCGAGTCGACGTCGCACACCACGGGGTCCGGCGTGCGGATGATGGTCAGCGTCGGCCCGCGCATGCTGCCCATCGTCACGCGGTAGACACGGTCGGGCAGTTGCAGCTCGATGTTCTGCTCGGTGTCCGGCTCGTCGCAGGCCTGTGCGATCATCTCGTCGGCGGTGGCCACGAGCAGGCAGGCGCTGTTGTACTGCGACAGCCAGACGGGTGTCTTCTCGTCGTAGCCGAGAAGCGTGAGCGAGTTGCCGTCGAAGCCCTCTTCGTCGAGGAACTCCGCGATCGGCAGCTCCTCCTCGGTGTACGTCGATCGCCAGTCCCATCCGTCGCTGACGTTCTGCCTCTGCATGGTCACGGTCCGCTCGCCGTGGATGTCTTCGATGATGCTCGCCCAGACCATGATCTGGGCGCCGTCCTCTTCGAAGTTCGTGGAGGCCTGCAGGGCATAGGGGTTTTCGCGCGCCAGGTTCTGCGGCACGCAGGCCGGGCTGGGGTCGTGATCGGGGCCCGTGAGGATGAGGCACTCGTTGTCGCCGTCCTCGCTCAGGGCGTGCCAGGCGTCGACACCATGCTGCGCGCCGATCAACTCGACCGAACCCGGGTCATAGCGGTCGGAGGCCTGCAGTTCCAGCCAGATCTCGCGCTGGGCGTCGGTCATCGGCTCGGCGTCTTCGCCGCCGAAGGCGAGCCATCCGCCGCCGAAGCCGATCAGCAGTGCCGCGCCGGCTGCGACCGGGGCGAGCCAGCGGCGGCGGCGTTTCGGGGGCGCGGGGGCGTCAGGCTCGGTGGGTGCCTCGGGGTCTGCGGGAGCTCCTTCGTCTCGTCGCTCCGCTCCTCGCTCAGGAACCGGGAGTGGGGAACGCACGTCCTGGTCAGGAACCGGGGCGTCGCCCACAGCGGTTCCTGAGCGCCCTTCGTCTCGTCGCTGCGCTCCTCGCTCAGGAACCGCGGAGCGAGACGAAGGGCGCTCAGGAACCAGCGGGAGCACCACCGGGCGGCGGCTCAGCTCGCGAAGCTCCTCGGCCTCAGCATCCGACAGGGCTCCCCCGGGCGCGTAGGCCCGACGTTCCAGCTCACGTCGTCGTGCGCCGTCCGCCTCGTCGTACATTCCTCACCCCAGATTCTCGAACTGCATCGTCGCCCAGATCAGCCATCCCGCGCTGAACAGCGTGGCGCAGAGTCCCAGCACCAGCGCCCAGACCGCCATCGACCGGCTCTCGACCGGGCGCCGCAGCGACATGATCGCCGCGATCACCGCGACGATCGCGACCGGGATGCCCCATCCGACGAACATCGACGTCGCCAGCGCGACGATCGCCGCGAACAGCGCCCACGGCGCCAGGCGTCCATCGTCGGCCGGAGCGGGCGCCCATTCGTAGGGAACGAACTCGTCGGCATCCGCCGCCGTGCGCGTGGCATCGGTCGGCACCGGACCGGTCGGCAGCTTGCCGTACCCCTTCGCCGCGCCGGGCAGCGCCGCCGTGCCCTTGGGTCTCTCGATCTCGGGCGTGGGCCCCTCGATGCGCGGATCGGTCATGTCGCGCTCACCTGGATCTCGGTCACCGGCAGCGTCGAGTCGGCGCCGAACGCGAGAGTCGACGGCTGGCGTCCGCTCGAGATCAGCTCGGCGGCGAGCCCGGCGATCATCGCGCCGTTGTCGGTGCACAGCGACAGCGGAGGAATCCGCACGGCCACACCCGCCGCAGCCGCACGCTCGAGCGCGACTTCGCGCAGGCGCTTGTTGGCGATGACGCCGCCGCCGAGCAGGAGTCGCGGCACGCCGCGGTCCTCGCACGCGGCGAGCGCCTTGGTCACCAGGATGTCGACGACCGCCTCGCGGAAGCTCGCGGCGACATCAGCCAGGGGCACCTCGTCTCCGTTCAGCTGCGCGCGTTCGACCCAGCGTGCGACGGCCGTCTTCAGCCCTGAGAATGAGAAATCGTAGCGGTGCTTCGCCATGTCGGATGCCTTCGACAGCCCACGCGGGAAGCGGATCGCCTTCGGATCGCCGCTCACGGCGGCCTTATCGATCTGCGGGCCGCCGGGATACGGCAGCCCGAGCAGGCGGGCGACCTTGTCGAAGGCCTCGCCCGCGGCGTCGTCGACGGTCTCGCCCAGCAGCTCGACATCGGTGGTCAGATCGCGCACGTGCAGCAACGACGTGTGACCGCCCGAGACGAGAAGCGCGATCGTCGGGTACTCGAGGGGCGCCGATTCCTCGGCGTCGGATGCCAGGATGTCGGCCGCGATGTGCCCGACCAGATGGTTCACGGCGTACAGGGGCTTGTCGAGCGAGACGGCCAGACCCTTGGCCGCACCGATGCCGACCATCAGTGCTCCCGCGAGACCCGGTCCGCTGGTGACGGCGATGGCGTCTAGATCGTCAAGGCCAACCTGTGCTTCGGCGAGAGCCTGCTCGATCGACGGTTGCAGCGCCTCGAGGTGCGCTCGAGCAGCGACCTCGGGCACGACGCCGCCGTAGCGGGCGTGCTCGTCCATGCTCGAGGCGATGGTGTTCGACAGCAGCCGGCGACCGCGCACGATGCCGATGCCGGTCTCGTCGCAGCTGGTCTCGATGCCCAGCACCAGGGGTTCAGAGGTCATGTGCCGGCCTCCTGCTCAGCATCCGGCACGTCCTGCTCAGCATCCGAGCCGTCCTGCTCGGCATCCGAGCCGTGTGCCGCAACCGAATCGTCGGAGATCGCACGAATCGCAGGAGCAGAACCAGCATCCGCCCCTGCATTTCGTGCGTTCTCCTGCGTTTCGTGCGCGGCCCAGCCGCGCAGGTCGAGGCGCATCACCACGGCGTCGACGTCATCGGGCTGGTAGTACCGCGGGCGGCGGGCCAGTTCGACGAAGCCCTCCGACAGATAGAGCGACTGCGCGACGGGGTTGTCGGCGCGCACCTCGAGGAACAGTTCGCGGGCGCCCCGATCGCGGGCCCGGGCGATGAGGGCGCGCAGCAGCATCCGCCCTCTGCCCCGCCCGCGCAGCGCGGCGTCGAGCGCGATGGTCTGGATGTCGGCGTCCGCGCCGCCCGGCAGGGCGCGCACCCCGCCGTAGCCGACGATGCGGCCCCCCTCCTCGTCGACGAGGTAGACGTTGTGCGCGCTGGAGATCTCGGTGCCCATGGTCTGCTCGCTCCAGGCGTCGGAGGGGAAGCTCCGGCGCTCGAGGCTCATGATCGCGTCGAGGTCGTCGACGGTGACGACGCGCAGGGTCATGCGCCCACCCGCTTCGGGACGCCGGGCTGCACCACATCGGGCGAGCGCAGGTACAGCGGCTCGGCGTCGGTGAGGGTGCGGCCGGCGGCGATCGCGCGCTGCGCGACCCGCGCGAGAGCGGATGCCGACAGCTGCGCCGTCACGGGTTCGTCGTCGCGGCGCCGCAGGTGGGTGGGTTCGATCAGACGCGGGATGCCATCAGCATCCGATCCGTCGAAGACGCTCACCGCGATCTCGCGACGGCGCGCATCGGTGATGACGGTGAAGGCTCCCGTGGCGCCCTCGTCGAGCAGGGTCTGCGCGATCGCGAAGTGGCTGGGGATCGGCACGAGCGGGATGCCGCGGCCCAGCGCGAAGGCGCGCGCGGCGGCGATGCCGATGCGCAGTCCCGTGAACGGCCCCGGCCCCATGCCGGCGACGACGTGCGTGATGCCGGGCCGGGCGGCCTCGGCCAGCAGGTCGCCGATCACCTCGGCGTGCCCGAGCGGGTCGGTGGTGGCAGCCTCGGCGAGCGGGCGCCCGTCGGCGTCGATCACGGCGACGGCCGTGCCGAGGGAGGTGTCGACGGCGAGAATCACTCTTCCAGGTTAGTCGTCAGCGACGGAGCGGGAGACGCACTCGATGGTGACGAAGCGGGGTGCGTCGGCGTCGAGGTCCTCATCGGCGACGTCGGCGCCGCCGACGGGTCGCTCGATCTCGATGTCCCACCACGAGTCGGCGACGGCGGGGGCCATCGGCCTCCCCCACTCGATCACGACCACCGACCGTGCGAAGTCGACGTCGAGGTCGTCGAGCTCGGCGGCGGATGCCAGTCGGTACGCGTCCATGTGCACCAGCGGCGCCCCGCCGACGAGCGAGGGATGCGTGCGGGCGATCACGAAAGTGGGGCTCTGCACGGGACCGCGCACGCCGAGTCCCTCGGCCAGCCCGCGGGTGAAGGTCGTCTTGCCGGCGCCGAGCGGCCCGGTCAGCACGATCAGGTCACCGGGCTGCAGCTGTTCGCCGATGCGGAAGCCGAGGTTCTGCATCGCATCCGAGGTCGCGATCTCGTGCCGGCCGAGAAAGGCGGGGTCGACGCTCATGACACGGTCCTGCGGGGCACCCGCGGGCCGATGCGGGTCACGATCTCGTAATTGATGGTGCCGGCGGCGTCGGCCCAGTCGGTCGCGGCGGGCTGGCCGAGGGTCGGGTCGCCGAAGAGGATCACCTCGTCGCCGACCTCGACGGGCTGGTCGCCCACGTCGACGACGAACTGGTCCATCGCGATGCGTCCGGCGACGGTGTGGCGGCGGCCGCCGATGAGCACGGGTCCTGTGCCCGAGGCCTGGCGCGGGACCCCGTCGGCGTAGCCCAGCGGCACCAGCGCGAGAGTCGTGTCGCTCGCGCACCGGTAGAGGTAGTCGTACGAGACCCCGGCGCCGGCGCTCACGTGTCGCACGGCGGCGACCGCGGCGCGCAGGGTCATCGCCGGGCGCAGCCTGAGGTCGGCCGAGCTGCGGTCGGCGAACGGCGAGAGGCCGTAGATCCCGATGCCGACGCGTACGGCGTCGAGCCGCGCCTCGGGCAGGTCGATCGCGCCGGCGGTGGCGGCGAGATGGCGGATCTCGGGGTGGATGCCGAACGACGCGGCCTGCTCGATGATGGCCAGATACCGGGCGAGCTGCTCGCGGTCGTCGTCGAGCGACGCACCGGAGAGGTGGCTGAAGATGCCGACGACGCGGATGCGGCCGATGCGCTCCAGGCGCGCCGCCTCGGCGAGCACCCGGTCGAGTTCGTGCGTGGCGATGCCGTTGCGCGAGAGCCCGGTGTCGACTTTGAGGTGGATGGATGCCGGTGGCGTCGCGACCTCGGATGCCGCGATGAGCTGCTCCATCGACGAGATGCCGATCTCGATGCCGGCCTCGACGGCGTCATCGAAGCGCTGGCCGGGTTCGTGCAGCCAGGCCATCAGCGGTGCGGTGATGCCGGCGCGACGCAGGGCGAGTGATTCGTCGAGTGTGGCGGTGCCGAGGCGGGTGGCCCCACCGGCCAGCGCCGCGGTGGCGACGGCGGGGGCGCCGTGGCCGTAGGCGCCGGCCTTGACGACGGCGATCACCTGCACCCCGGTGAGGGCGCGGAAGTGCCGCACGTTGTCGGCGATCGCGTCCAGGCTGATGGTCGCTTCGCGGAAGGGGTTCATCGGGCATCCTCTCCCTCGGTCGTGAGCCTCTCGGCGACGACGTAGGCGGCGGCGAGGCCGGCGTCGTGGGTCATCGTCAGGTGCAGGGCGTCGATGCCGCGCTCGACGACCACGGCGGCGGTCGATCCGCTCAGCACGTAGTGCGGACGACCCGATGGCTCGCGGGTGATCTCGATCTCCGACCAGTACACGCCGTCGCTGCCGCCGAGGGCCTTGATCAGCGCTTCTTTGGCGGCGTACCGGGCGGCCAGCGAACGCAGTTTGAGCTGACGCTCGGCCGGGGTGAACAGCCGCTCGAGCAGCCGCGGCGTGCGGGTCACCGACCGCTCGAACCGCGCGACGTCGACGAGGTCGATTCCGGTGCCGATGATCACGACATCAGCCTACTCGCCGCCGATTCCGGGAACGGATGCAGGGAGTCTGAACGCTTGCAGAGCGACACGCCGTGCCTGGGCTTCACAACCGTTCAATCGACCTGCATTCGTTCCCGCACCGCGCCCGGAGATCAGGTGCCGGCCAGTTCGCGACGCACCTCGTCGCGCAGCCGGCCGAGGTTCTCGGGTTCGGGCGCCGCATTCAGCAGGCGCTTGGTGTAGTCGTGCTGCGGGTTGAGGATGACCTCGTCGCTGGGCCCGCGCTCGACGACGTCACCGTGGTAGAGCACCATGATCTCGTCGCTGAAGTGCCGCGCCGTGGCGAGGTCATGGGTGATGTAGAGCACCCCGAGGTCGTCTTCGCGCTGCAGATCGGCGAGCAGGTTGAGCACCCCGAGGCGGATCGACACGTCGAGCATCGACACCGGCTCGTCGGCCACGATGAACCGGGCGCTGGGCGCGAGTGCGCGGGCGATCGCGACACGCTGACGCTGCCCGCCCGACAGCTCGTGCGGGCGGCGGTCGATGAAGCTCTCGGCGGGGCTGAGGCGCACCCGCTCGAGCAGCTCGAGCACGCGTTCGCGCACCTGCCGGCCCTTCAGCTCGGGATGGTGGATGCGCAGCGGGCGCGCCAGGTGATGGCCGATCGAGTGGTACGGGTTCAGCGAGGCGAACGGATCCTGGAACACCATCTGCACCTCAGAGCGGTAGCTGGCGATCTCGCGCCCCCCGGTGCCGGTCTCGCGGCCGTTCAGCAGGATCTGCCCCGAGGTGGGGGTCTCGAGCTTCATCAGCATCCGAGCGATGGTCGATTTGCCCGACCCCGACTCCCCCACCAGGGCGATCGTCTTGCCCGCCTCGATCGTGAACGAGACGTCGTTGACGGCGTGCAGCGGCCGGGTCTTGAACCCGGACCGCAGGGTGAACGTCTTGTTGAGGTCGCGTGCCTCGAGGGTTGCCGGCCGGCTCATCGCACCTGCTCCAGACCGGGGCGAGCGCTGTGGCGCACGAAGTCGCCGCGCTCACCCCGCAGACTCGGGAAGCTGGAGAGCAGCTTCTTGGTGTATTCGTGCTGCGGGTTGCGGTAGATCTCCTCCGCCGTGCCCTGCTCTACGATCTTCCCCTGCAGCATCACGGCGATGCGATCACTGATCTCGATCAGCATGGGCAGGTCGTGGGTGATGAAGATCACGGCGAAGCCGAGCTTCTCACGCAGCCGCATGATCTCGCGGATGATGTCGCGCTGCACGACCACGTCCAGAGCGGTGGTCGGCTCGTCCATGATCATCACCTGCGGGTCGAGCGCCAGCGCCATCGCGATCATCATGCGCTGGCGCATGCCACCCGACAGCTCGTGCGGAAAGCTGGTGAGCCGATTCGGGTCGACGCCCACCAGCGTCAGCAGTTCTTCGGCACGACGCTTCTTCTCGGCGCGGGAGGTGCCAGGGCGGTGCGTGTCGAAGATGTCGTAGATCTGCGCCTTGACGCTGATCACCGGGTTGAGCGAGTTCATCGCGCCTTGGAACACCATCGAGATCTTGTCCCAGCGGAACGCGCGCAGTTGCTCGGCACCGAGCGACACCACATCGATGTCGTCTCCGCTGCGGTCGTGGAACGTGATCTCGCCGGCCTCCATCAGCGCCGGCGGCTTCAGCAGGCGGTTCAGCCCGTAGGCGAGCGTCGTCTTGCCGCAGCCCGATTCGCCGGCAAGGCCCAGGATCTCGCCGCGGTGCAGGGTGAGCGACACGTCGCGCACGGCCTTGACCGGCGGGTCGACCTCGTACTCGATCGACACGTTGCGTGCGGTGAGCACGGGCTCGAGCGCGGTCATGCCGATGCTCCCATCGCCTTGGCGGCCTTGCGGACGCTGCGGGCCGCCTGCGGGGCGCCTCGCAGCTTGGGGTTGATGACCTCGTCGATCGCGAAGTTGATCAGGGCGAGGCCGGCACCGAGGCCGGCGATCATCACGCCCGGCGGGATGAACCACCACCACGCGCCGCGGCTGAGAGCCTGACCGGACTGGGCGTCGTTGAGGATGGTGCCCCAGGTGATCGATGAATTCGGTCCGAGACCCAGATACGACAGCCCCGCCTCGTTGAGGATCGCGAAGATGATCGCGAACAGGAACTGCGCCGTCAGCAGCGGCAGCAGGTTGGGCATCAGCTCGACGAGGATCGTGCGCCAGGACTTCTCGCCGGCGACCTTGGCCGCGTACACGTAGTCGCGCGAGCGCAGCGAGCGGGCCTGCAGGCGCAGCACGTAGGCGGCGCCGGCCCACGAGGTGAAGCCCAGGATGATGGCGACCAGCTGCCAGCTGCGGTTGGAGACGAACGAGGCGATGACCATGATCAGCGGCAGGCCCGGGATGACGATCATGACGTTGGTGATCAGCGCGAGGGCATCCTCTCGCCAGCCTGCGAGGTAGCCGGCCAGCACACCGAAGATCAGCGAGAGCGCGATCGCGATGCCGCCGGCCAGCACGCCGACCAGCAGCGAGCCGCGGGCGCCGGTGGCCAGCTGCGCGAGCATGTCGTTGCCGAGCTTGGTGGTGCCCAGCCAGTGCTCCGCCGACGGCGGCTGCAGGGAGTCGTTGCCGGTGAACGTCGGATCCTGTGCGAACAGCGGCACGAGGATCGCGAAGAGGGTGATGCCCACGACCAGCACGACGCCGGTGATGAACTTGCCCGATCGCAGGGGGGATCCGCTGCGTGGCCGGCGGGTGCGCGAGGTCACGACGGCGCTCGTGCTGGACGGCCCGGTGGTCGGGGCGTCGACGGCGCTCTCGCGCGCCTCTTCGGTGGTGATGGTGGTTTCAGACATTCTGGCGAGCCCTCGGATCGACGAACCCGTAGACCAGGTCCATGAAGAAGTTGGCGCCGAGCACGGCGATCGTGATGACGAGGAACAGTCCCTGCATCAGGGCGTAGTCGTTCATCGTGACGGCCTGGAACATCAGCTTGCCCACGCCCGGGTAGGTGAACACCTGCTCCATCACGATGGAGCCGGCCACGACGAAGCCGAGCGTGATCGAGAAGCCCGAGATCGACGGGATGGCCGCGTTGCGTGCGGCGTACGTGGTCATGACACGGCGCGGATGCAGACCCTTGGCCTCTGCGGTGAGCACGTAGTCCTCGGCGAGGGTGGAGACCATCATGTTGCGCATGCCGAACAGCCAGCCGCCGACCGAGCTGACCACGATGGTGACCGCAGGCAGGATCGCATGGGCCACGGCATCGGTGAAGAAGGCCCAGCTGGCCTCCGGCCCGTAGGGGAAGCTGAAGACGTCGTACCCGCCGAAGATCGGGAACCAGCCCAGCGTCACGGCGAAGACGAACACCAGCACGAGCGCGAGCCAGAAGTACGGGATGGACTGCAGCACGGTCGTGGCCGGGATGAGGTGGTCGACCCAGGTGCCGCGCTTCCACCCCGCCCAGGCGCCGAGTCCGACGCCGAGGATGAACGAGATGAGAGTGGCGGTGCCGACCAGGATGAGCGTCCACGGCAGCGCCTCGGCGATGAGCTCGGAGACGGGCTTGGGGAAGTCGGTCACCGAGATGCCGAGGTCGCCGCGGAACATCTGACCCCAGTACTGGAAGTACTGCTGCCAGAGGGGGATGTCCTCACCGCCGAGAAGCATGCGGATGTTGCGGATGGTGGTCTCGGAGACCTCACCGCCGGCCCGCTGCATCTTGGCGATCATGATGTCGGCCGGGTTCCCCGGCATCAGCCGGGGAAGCAGGAAGTTGAGCGAGATCGCGGCCCACAGCGTGAATGCGTAGAACCCGATCCTTCGTAGGTAGAACTTCATTTATCTTGACTTCCTGCGTCCCCGACCGACATGATGCGCGCCGGTGTTATCCGGCCGGCTGGAGATGCTGGAGGATGTACCCGGCAGCGATCGAGCCCCACGAGGGCGGGAACGCGTAGAGGTCGTCCTCGGTCGGCCACCCCGTGAAGTCCTTCGTGTTGTAGAAGGTCTGGGTCGCGTTGACCACCAGCGGGATGTAGGGCACGTCGTCGACGATGTGCTCCTGGATGGTGCTGTACAGCGCCTTGCGCTCGGCCTCATCGTCGGTGCTGACGGCGGCCTGGATGGCGGCGTCGACCTCGGCGTTGCTGTAGCGGCTGAAGTTCCAGCGCCCCGGGGGCACCTCCTCGCCGACCTTGGAGGTCGACTCGACGGCCGCGCCGCCGAACCAGTCACGGTAGATCTGGAACGGGTCGGCGACCGAGGTGCCGATGACGCCGCCCATGATCAGCTCGTACTCGCCACTCTGGCGGGCATCCGAGAACTCCTGCCACTGCACGGTCGAGACGTTGATCTTGATGCCGGCAGCCTTCGCCTGCTCGCCGATCAGCTTGGCCGCGTCGTTGTAGTCGGTCCAGCCGTCGACCGACGTCAGGCTGAGCTCGATCGCCTTGCCGTCCTTGCCGTAGAAGCCGTCCGCATCCTTCGTGTAGCCGGCGGCTTCGAGGATCTTGCCGGCCTCGGCGGCGTCGGGGTCCTGCGGGCTGAGCTTGTCGGCCGAGTCGGCGACCCACTTCTCGTCACGCGGGATCAGCGCGAAGGTCGGCGAGATTTCACCGGTCATGCCGACGAACGCCTTCTCCTTGATGGTCGCGCGGTCGATCGCGACGTTCAGTGCCTGACGCACGGCGACGTCGGTCTGCGCGCCGACGCAGCCCAGGTCGGCGTTCGAGCAGGTGTACAGCACCGTCGGGTCCTGCGGGGTGTTGATCCACTCGATCTTGCCGTTGCCGGTGACCGACTCGGGGTTCGGGATGAACATGCCCGCCCAGTCGAGCTTGCCGGCGGCCAGCAGGTCCTGCGCGGTCTGGTTGTTGTCGACGCCGATGTACTGCACGCTCTTGACGCCCAGCTCGTCGGCATCGCGGAAGTTCTCGTTGGCGACGAGGGTGTACGACTCACTGGTGGTGGTGTCGACGACGTACGCGCCAGAGCCGACCGGGTCCTCGTTCGCGAAGTTCGCGAAGTCGGTGATCTCGCCCCAGATGTGCTTCGGCAGGATCAGGGTCGAGCCGAGGCGCTGGAACGCGGTGGTGTACTGCGCGGCGTCGTAGGTGAGCACGACGGTGGTCTCGTCGGTCGCCTCGGCCGAGATCAGGCCGTTGGCCTCAGGGTTGTTCGGCTCGTACAGGAACGTGAAGGCGACGTCCTCTGCCGTGAGGGGCTCACCGTCGGACCACTTCAGGTCGCTCTTGAGCTTGATCGTGATCACGGTGCCGTCTTCGTTGTACTCGTACGCCTCGCCGAGCATGCCGACGGGCTCGGTGTCGGCGGTCTTGTTGAAGAAGAACAGCGGCTCGTAGATCGGGCCGAGTGCGCCGTGCAGGACGGTGGGGGCGAACGGGTTGTAGTTCGCAGTGATCGGGGTCGTGCTGCCGGCCCACACGCGCAGCGGGCGGTCGTTGGACTCGCCCGAGTCGCCGGCGTCGGCGGTCGAACATCCGGTCAGGGCGAGGGCGAGCACAGACGCCCCCGCGGCGGTGGTCAACGCGATCTTGCGCGTCTTATTGCGGATCATTCGGTCATTCCTCTCGGTGCTGCATTGCAGGAGGGGTTCTCCCCGTGGAGGGCAAACCTCCAGGCGAGGTTTGTTAGGACAGCAACCTAACAAATAAAGATCGAGAGGGACAAGTCGCACCGAATAACGATTGGGACTCGCCGACGGAAATGCCGATCGGGCGGGCTCCGGGCAGGCGTCGTCGCCGGTTTCCGGGCTCGCTTGCGGGCTCGCTTCGGGCTCGCTTCGGGGCTCGCCGAGCAGCGCCGCGAGGGCGCGGATGCTGCGATGTCGAGCTGCGAGCCCGCTACGAGATGCCGAGTTGCGCGGCGAGCACCATCACCGCTGCCCCCCGCAGCACGATGTCGGGCTGGGTGGTGCGGTGGATCGTGATGTCGTCGAAGACGCCGTCGAGGGTGCGTGCGTGCAGGGTGTCGACGGCCGCGCCGATGAACACCTCGTCGAGCAGATCGGCCGGTCCCGACAGCACGATGTCCGACAGGTCGAGGGCGGCGACGATCGGGGCGATGCCGATGGCCATCCGCGCCCCGGCATCGCGCAGGATCTCATCGCGCGTCGCGGGGCTCGCCTCGATGGCTCCGCTCAGGCGCACGACGTTGAGCCAGGCCTCCAGGCATCCGTCTCTTCCGCACACGCAGCGCGGGCCGCCGTCGGTGCCGACCACGACGTGCCCGATCTCACCGGCCGCGAAGCGGCTGCCGGTGAGCGGCTGTCCCCCGGTGATCAGCCCGGCGCCGACGCCGCGGTCGACCTTGATGAGCATGAAGTCGCTGCGCGCTCCCCCGAAGGTGTACTCGGCGAGCACCGCGGCGTTGGCGTCGTTGCCGACGATGACGGGCAGGTCGAGCTCTTCGCGGGTGCGGGCGCGCAGGGGCATCCCCTGCCAGCCCAGGTTGGGTGAGCTGAGCACGACTCCGTCGGTGCTGACGACACCCTGGGTGCCGATGCCGACGCCCAGGATCGGCTTGTCGGATGCTGCGATGAGCCGTCTGGCCAGCTCGAGCATCCCGGCGAAGGTGGCATCGCCGTCCTCGGGCGGGCGCTCGATGGCATCCCTGGTGACGACGTCGCCGTCGAGGTTCATGACCGCGCCCTCGAAGCGGGTCGATCCCGACATGTCGATGCCGATGATGTGGTGCCCGGCGCGGTCGACGTCGATCAGGGTCGCCGGCTTGCCGGGGCCGGAGGCCTCACGCGTGCCGACCTCTCTCACGATCTCGTCGGCGATCAGCTCGGAGACCAGGTCGGAGATGGTGACCCTGGTGAGCCCGGTCTCGCGGGCGAGGTCGGCGCGGCTGACCTCGCCCGCGTGGTACAGGGTTTGCAGCACGAGGGAGCGGTTGTGGGCGCGCGCGTACTCCGGAAGCAGCTTCGCGCGCGATCGCAGTTTGCGCGACGGGCCGAAGGCTCCGGTGAAGCGGTCGACGTGCTTCGCCGACTCGTGGGGTCCGTTCACGTCACACACCTTTGTTAGTAAACTTTACGAACAAAGATAGTACAGGCTATCTCCGGGAAGACTACCGCGCCGACCGTGCTTTGCCCGTGACCGCCGGGGCTGCGGGCACCCGAAACGCAGGACTTCGCCCGAAATGCAGGGCGCATACGGGCATCCGCCCCTGCGTTTCGTGCGAAGTCCTGCAAATCGTGCGAGCGCCTTGCGGGCACAGGCCCGCAGCCGGCGTCACTCCACGGTGACGGACTTGGCCAGGTTCCTCGGCTGGTCGACGTCGAGGCCCTTCGCGGTGGCGAGGGCCATGGCGAAGATCTGCAGCGGCACGACGGCCAGCAGCGGCTCGAGCAGCGGCGAGGCCAGCGGAATGCGGATGACCTCGTCGGCATAAGGCAACACTGCGGCATCCCCCTCTTCGGCGACGACGATCACGCGGGCTCCACGGGCGCGGATCTCCTGGATGTTCGAGACGACCTTCGAGTGGATCAGTGCCGAGTGGCGCGGCGAGGGCACGATCACGAACACCGGCTGGCCGGGCTCGATCAGCGCGATGGGTCCGTGCTTGAGCTCGCCGGCGGCGAAGCCCTCGGCGTGGATGTACGAGATCTCCTTGAGCTTGAGCGCACCCTCGAGGGCGATCGGGTAGCCCACGTGCCGGCCGAGGAACAGCACCGAGCGGGTGTCGGCCATCCAGCCAGCCAGCTGCGAGACGTGCTCGGTCTCGTCGGCGAGCACCTGCGCGACCTTCTCGGGCAGCTCCTGCAGTTCGGCGACGACGTCGGCGGCCGACGCGTCGAGCGATCCGCGCACGCGGCCCATGTGCAGGCCGAGCAGCAGCAGCGCGGTGATCTGCGCCGAGAACGCCTTGGTCGAGGCGACAGCCACCTCGGGGCCGGCGTGGGTGTAGACGACGGCATCCGATTCGCGGGGAATCGTCGCGCCCTGCGTGTTGCACACCGACAGGGTGCGAGCGCCGCGCTCGCGCGCGTACTTGACGGCCATCAGGGTGTCCATGGTCTCGCCCGACTGGCTGATCGAGACGACCAGCGTGTCGTCGCCGATCACCGGGTCGCGGTAGCGGAACTCGTGCGCCAGCTCGACGTCGACGGGCACGCGCGCCCACTGCTCGATCGCGTACTTGCCGACCAGCGCGGCGTACGAGGCGGTGCCGCAGGCGGTGATGATGACGCGTCGGATGCCCGTGAACAGGTCATCCAGTCCGTCGAGCTCGGGGATGACGACCTGGTCGCCCTGCACCCGCCCGCGGATGGTGTTGGCGACGGCCTCGGGCTGCTCGGCGACCTCCTTGGCCATGAACGACGACCAGCCGCCCTTCTCGGCGGCGGCGGCGTCCCACGACACCTCGAACGGCTGCGCCTCGACCGGGTTGCCGTCGAAGTCGGTGACGGTGACCTGTGCGGGGGTGATCGCGACGATCTGGTCCTGCCCGATCGCGAGGGCGCTGCGGGTGTGCTCGACGAAGGCGGCGACGTCGGAGCCGAGGAAGTTCTCGCCCTCCCCCAGGCCGATCACGAGCGGCGAGTTGCGGCGTGCGCCGACGACGAGACCGGGGTGGTCCTCGTGCATGGCGAGGAGTGTGAAGGCGCCCTCGAGACGGTTCACGACGTTGCGGAACGCCGTCTGCAGGTCTTCGGATGCCCGGTACTCGCGTCCGAGCAAAGCCGCCGCGACCTCGGTGTCGGTCTCGCTGAGGAACGTCACGCCCTCGGCGGTCAGCTCATCGCGCAGTGCGGCGAAATTCTCGATGATGCCGTTGTGGATGACGGCCAGCTTGTCATCGTCAGCGAGATGCGGGTGGGCGTTGACGTCGGTGGGGCCGCCGTGCGTGGCCCACCGGGTGTGCCCGATGCCGGTGGAGCCGTCAGGCATGGCGGCATCGGTGAGCGAATCGCGCAGCACGGCGAGCTTGCCGGCCTTCTTGCGCATGTCCAGCGAGCCGGCCTCATCGATGACGGCGATGCCGGCCGAGTCGTAGCCGCGGTACTCGAGACGGGCCAGGCCCGCGAGAAGGATGTCCTGGCTGGGCCGCGGGCCCACGTATCCGACGATTCCACACATGAGTTACAGCGTAAACGGCGCTTTTTGCGAGGGATCCATGCGTAAACGGGGTGACGACCGCGCGCTGGATACAATGGCGCCCATGCTCACCGGGTCACATGCGACGACAACGGACGCCGCCGGGATCCGCTACTACGGTGACGGACGCTGTCGTTCGATCTGGCGTTGGCAGCTCATCCTGGCCTTCACCATCGTCGCCATCGGCGTGGGCGTCGCCCTGCTGACGCCGCGGCTGCTGACCGATCCCGCAGTCAGCTCGGGCATGCTGCTTATCATCCTGGTCACCGTCGTCTCACTCGCCGTGCCGTGGAACCGCTTCGGCCAGGGCGCGGTTCTCGTGCTCCCGGTGCTGAACGCACTCGCCATCGGGCTGATCTACACCGGCGCGGATGCTGCGAGCGCCTTCCTGTGGGTGTTCCCGGTGGCCTGGGTGGCGTCGTACTACTCGGCGGTCACCCTGGTGGCGATGCTCGCGCTCATCTGCACGATGCTGATGACGAATCTGGGCATCCGCGGGTTCACCGTTGCGGCGACGCTCGACATCGTGATGCTGATGATCGCGATGTCGTTCGTCGGCGTGATCATGTTCGTCGGCTCGGAGCGCAACCGGTCGGTGCGCCAACTGCTGCGTGGGCAGTCCGCTCGGCTAGGGCACGCGCTGCAGCGGGTGAATCAGGAGCGGGCGCGCAATCGCCGGCTGCTCGACTCGCTCGAGATCGGCGTCGCGCGCGTGGTGGACGGCGGTGTGGTCGTGATGTCGAACAGCGCGTTCCACCGCATCTACGCACTCGAAGAGCAGCGTGGCTACCATCACAGCTGGGCGGTCGAGTACGACTCCCGCCGCGGTCAGCCGGTGCCGGCGCGGCAGATGACGATCGCGCGCGCCTCGCGCGGCGAGCTGTTCGAGAACCACACGGTGTGGCTGTTCGGCCTGGACGGTCGCTGGCGTGCGATCCGCGCCACCACGCGCCCGATCGAGAACGGCGACTTCGCGGACGACGGCGTGCTGCTCGTCGTCGAGGAGATCACCGAGAACGTCGACCCGCGCGCCGGCGACGATGCGCGGCGCCGGACGATCTCGCACGAGCTGCGCAACCCGCTGACCGCCGTGCTCGGTCACATCGATCTGCTGCTCGAGCGCGACGATCTGTCGGCGCCGGCCCGCACGCAGCTCGACGTCATCGAGCGGGCGGGGTCGCGCATGGAGCAGCTGATCGATCAGGTGCTCGCCGCCCCTGCCGCCGAGGCCGACGACCAGGCGGTTGATTTCGACCTCGCCCGGGTCACGCTGGCATCCGTCGAGGGTTTCTTGCCGACGGCGGATGCCAGTGGCGTGCTTCTGGATGTCTGCCTGTCCGAGCCGCTGCGGCTGCGGGCCGATGCGTTCCGCCTGCGGCAGGTGCTCGACAACCTGGTCAGCAACGCCATCAAGTACGCGCAGCGCGGTGGCAAGGTGACGGTGCACGGCGCCCGGCCGACAGTGGATGAGGTGAGCATCGTCATCACCGACACCGGCATCGGCATCGCCGAGGACGATCTGCCGCGCATCTTCGAGCCGGAGTTCCGCACTGAGCACGCCCGGCGGCAGGGCATCCCCGGCACCGGGCTGGGGCTTGCCATCTCTCGCGAGATCGTCGTGGCCCAGGGCGGCCGACTCGAAGTGCAAAGCCGATTCGGCGAGGGCACCCAGGTGACGGTGACGCTGCCCTCGTCATCACAGGAGCGGTTGTCTCAAGAACGGATGCTGTCATGATCACTTCGACTCTGGCGATGCCGGTTGTCGCGCTGACCACGCTGGCGACGGTGATGTTCATCGGGCTGGGGTTCCTGCCCCGGCCGTCGAGGGCGACGGCGGTGTGGTCGGCCGCGTTCACCGTGGCGATGGTGGGGTCGTACGTCTGGATCGGGCAGGACTACCTGTATCCCGAGCAGCTGCGTGCGGTCGGATCAGGGCTGCTGATCGGGTCGATGGGGCTGATCTGGTCGGGGCTGCGCGCCTACCGACAGCAGCCACGGCAGTATGTGTCTGTCGCGATCACGCTGACCTTCGCTGCGCCGCTGATTCTGCTCGTGGCGGTGCAGCTGGGCGCGTACGGCGTCGTGTTCCGGGTGGTGTTCGCGGCGATGGCGGTCATCGCGGCGCTGATCGTCGCGGAGTTGATGCGTCTGGGTCCGCAGCTGCGCGATGAGGCGCTGCCGCTGATGGGCGCCTCGACGCTGTTCATCGCCTTCGCCGCCATAACCATCGTCAACGGTGTACTGGTCGCCGGCGGCCAGGCGACCGTCTCGGACAGTCTGCTGTTCGTGCGCACGATCAACCTGATCGGTGCGGCGGTGTATGTCGTCTGCGCGCTGATGACAGTGCTGCTGCTGACCAGAAGCGACGACAGCGCGGTACAGGCCGGCAACGGATTCGAGAGCACCGTGCGCACACGGCTGAACCGGGCCGAGGCGGCCGCGGACACCTCCTGGTCGCTGCTCGACATCCGCATCGACGATCCGGATGACATCCGTCTGGCCACCACCACGGCGGCCTTCAATGCGGCGACGCACCGGTTCGAACGGGATGTCGACGCCGTGCTGCCGGCGGAGGCCGATATCCAGCGGATCAGCCCGACCCGGATCGTCGTGCTCATTCCCCGCGCACGGGGCGGCATCCGGGAGCTGCTGCCCGACCTTCTCAAGCGGATCTCATCGGAGCACGACAGCGATCCGCTGCCGGTGCGCATGACGGCGAGTGTCGGCTGGGCGCAGGTGTCGGTCACAGGGTACGACTACGATGCGCTGCTGCGCTGTGCGTCGGCTGCGGCACTGACGGCGCATGCGAAGGGCGGCGACCGCTGGGAGCGCGTGACCGATGCGACCACGTGAAGCGGCTCGCCGGAATCCCGCTCTGAGAAGACGCGTCTCGCTGCTGGTGATCGCCGTGGTCGCTGTTGCGGTGGGTGCCGCGGTGGTGATCGCGGTCGCGCTCGTGCAGCGGTGGGCGTTCACGGCGGCCGCCACGCCGCCGGGGGTGGGCACGACCGTGATCGCACCGCACCAGTCGAAGGCGCAGCGCGCGTTGGCGGAGGACGGGTCGGATGCTGAGATCGCCGCGACCGAATATCTTGCCGCGCAGCCGACGGCGTACTGGCTCACTCCGGAGCAGGATCCGCCCGGTGCGGTCGGCAGGACCGTCACTGCGCTGACGTCGCAGGCGCGGAACGAGGATGCCGCGGTGGCGGTGGTCGTGTACGGGCTGCCCGGCCGCGACTGCGGCAGTCACTCGGCCGGGGGTCTGGCGGCGTCGGAGTATCCGGCGTGGGTGTCCGAGATCGCAGATGCACTTGAGGCGGCTCCCGATGTTCAGAAGGTCGTGGTGCTCGAGCCCGACAGCCTGGCGCTTGCTCCCTCGTGCGGAGACGGGGATCAGCGCTTCGCGCAGCTTCGCGCGGCGGCGCACGAGCTCTCCGGCCCTGACACATGGATCTATCTCGACGGCGGGCACAGCGGCTGGCTGCCGGCCGCTGAGATGGCAACCCTGATCTCGCGTGTGGATGCTGGGACTCAGGTGCGCGGTTTCGCGACGAACGTGTCGAACTACCGGGCGACGCATGACGAGTTCGCCTACGCGCATGAGCTGTCCGGGCATCTCGGCGGGATGCACGCGATCGTCGACACGTCGCGCAACGGCGCGGCGACGGCGGGAGCGGAGTGGTGCAATCCTGCCGGGCAGCGCGTCGGCGAGCCGAGCGGCACGTTCGGCGACGACGTGGTCGATATGAATCTGTGGGTCAAGCCGCCGGGCGAGAGCGACGGACCGTGCAACGGCGGACCCGCCGCAGGAGTCTGGTGGCCCGAGGGAGCAGTAACACTGGCCGGGGCATCCGCAGCAGAACACTAGTATATCGGTGGGGGCGTGTAGCACGACTGTTGGGACCCGGTACTGGCCTCCTTGATGAGGAGCTGCCACCATGCTCGATGAGACTCAGCCGAAGACTGCGGTGATCGTTGAAGACGACCCCGATGTGCGTCATCTGCTCTCCGACGTGCTCGAATCGGCCGGCTTCTCCACGATCTGCGTCGGCAACGGCATCGACGGCGTGCGCGCCGTGCTCACCTATCAGCCGCTGATCACGACCCTCGATGTGAACCTGCCGGGCATCGACGGCTTCGAAGCCGCGCGGCGCATCCGCGCCCAGAGCGACACGCACATCATCATGCTCACCGCCCTCGATGAAGAGGCCGATGTGGTGCTCGGCCTCGGTTCAGGTGCCGATGTCTATCTGAACAAGCCGTTCCGCCCGCGCGAGCTGCGGGCGCGCATCGAAGCGCTGCTGCGCCGGTCGCGCACCAGCGGCAGCAGCGTGCCGCAACAGGAGCAGGTGGGCCCGTCATTCCCGCAGGCGCGCGCAGCCCAGCATCCGACCGCACCGCATTCGAGCGCACCGCATCCGCACGTCTTCCAGCAGCAGCCGATGCAGACGACCTTCCCTCCCCCGCCTGCGGACTGGCAGCCGGCTGCCCAGAACCCCCCGACTGCCCAGAACCCCCCGGCCGCCCAGCACCCTCCGGCCGCGCAACCCGCGCCTCCGGCCACCTCGACGGCGATCGACGAGAGGGACTGGATCTCGCATCGCGATCTTCGGCTGAATCCTGAGGAGCGCCTCGTGTCGGTGCGCGGGCAGGAGGTCGACCTGACGCGTACCGAGTTCGATCTGCTGTGCGCGCTGATGGAGTCGAAGCGGCGCGTGCGCAGCAAGGCGGATCTGACGCTGGTGCTGCGCGGCGAGTCGTACGTCACCAGCTACTTCGTCGGCGAGGCGGACAAGCGCGCGATTGAGGCGCACATGACGAATCTGCGGCGCAAACTGGGTGATTCGGTGTCACAGCCGAGCTACATCGAGACCGTGCGCGGCGTCGGGTACCGGCTCACCGCCGAGGTCAGCTGATACAGACGGTCAGCTGATTCAGACCCGGTAACCCTGGTGGCGGCGCAGCAGCTTGAATATCATCAGCACGGTCTGCGCCACGGTCACCAGCCCGACCACGGGCCATCCGACCCAGAGCACCGACGACTGCGCGACCGGCCCGAGCAGGTTCCACGCCACCGCCAGGCCGACGAGCACGACCAGCAGCAGCACCATGGGTATCCAGTGCGTGCTGCCGCCGCCTTTCTCGGCCTTGGCCTGCATCGCCCAGTTGTCGACCTTCTTGCGGGAGAGAAAGCGGAACCATGACCGCATGAAGTGGCTGAGTCTGATCCACATGAACAGCTCGGCGGGAACGACCAGTGCGGCGAAGAACACATCTCCGGCCGTGCGATCCTTCATGGTCATCGCGATGCGCACGTTCAGCAACACCGCGACCAGCGGCGGCAGCAGCCACCACGGCGAGAAGACGAAGGCATTGATCGACAGCGAGCCGGCCAGCAGCGTCAGGAAAGCGATCCGCACGAACAGGTTGGTCAGCATCCCGAAGTTCTCGAACCAGCGCAGCCGCAGATTCGGGTGCAGCGGCTGGCCCTTGGTGTCGCCGCGCTGCCCGGGCCACATCAGCTCGATGGCGCCGTAGGTCCACTTCACCTGCTGGGCGTCGTAGGCGCGCAGCGTCGTCATTCCGCCGACGTCGGCGCGCGCGTACGGGCTGATCTTGGTCAGATAGCCCGCGCTCTTGATCTGCAGCGACAGCAGCGAGTCCTCGACCTCGCTGTCACGCACCCACGGCGTGCGCTGGTGGTTCTCTTTGATCACTGCGCGCAGCGCTGTAGTCGAGAAGATCGAGAACTGGCCCCCGAGCACGGCCATGTTGCGTCCGCGCAGCAGGTTCTGCAGGTTGAAGGCCGCGAACTGGGTGCGCTGACCGGCGGTGAGAAAGCGGGCGATCGCGCCGGTGATGGGTGCCGGGTCGATCGAGTAGATGGCCGAGATGCCGCCGATGCGCGAGTCTGAGACGGCCTCGGTTTCGAGGTACTCCACGGCGCGGCGGTCGGCGACGGTGTCGCCATCGACGCCGAGCAGGTAGTCGTAGCCCTCGACCAGCGCGTACCCGTAGTTGAGGGCGCCGACCTTCTTGTCGGGGTTCTTGCCGATGTCGTGCACGAACACCTCGGTGAACTGCTCCCCCAGGTCGGTGGTGATCTCGTGCGGACCGGCGAACTGTGAGGCCACGCGCACGGTCCGGTCGGTGGAGTTGTTCACCACGACGTGGATGACGTCGGGCACGCGGGTCTGTGCGAGCAGCGAGGAGATGACCCCGGCGATGGAATCCTCTTCGTTGTAGGCGGGGATCACGCAGCCGATCGTCGAGCGGTGCGCCGTGGTGTCGTCGAGCACCGCCGCGAAGTCGTCGGCGAACCCGAGGTGCTGCTCGATCGGGGCGAGCTCGTCGTACGAGTGCCTGCCCGAATCGGGGCCGGTGAGAGGCGTGACCATGTCGGCTCCTGTTCCTGATCAGCGGGGTGTGGAGGCTGATACGGCGAGTCTGGCGGAGCCGGCTTCGGATGCCCGCGAGAAGCCCCTCGGGTCGGCTCAAGATCTGCCGAGGAGCTGCTCAGGGCTGGGGTGACGAGGTCATCCGGCGTTGTCGCCGGCGTGGATCGCGATCGGCAGGGTCTGGTAGATCACCTGCTGCTGAAAGCTGGTGTCGTCGTTCGCCGCGCCCTCGACCGACACCGTCAGCTCGAACTGCAGGGTGATGCCGTACGTGTCGGCGGGCAGCTGGTGGATCGTTGCCTGGGGCACGAGCAGCCCGCCCTGGTAGCTGTTCAGCAGCAGCCCGCGGGAGGAGCGCAGCGTGTCGGTCGGGACCAGGGTGCGAGGATCGGCGTTGAACAGGAAGGGCGCCGAGACCTGGTTCGAGGTCTGCGCGGTCTGCGACGAGATCGCGATGTGCGAGATGTAGACCCGGCGCTTCTCGGTGAGTACCGCCTTCTCGTCGACCCGATGGTCGTAGACGTTCACGGCGAGGCCGAAGGTCTTCTCGCCGTCGGGTCGCCATTCCATGGTGCGCTTGGGGTCGTGAGCCCACACGTCCAGGCGCACCTCGAGGTCTTCGGCGACGTCACTGGACAGCGAGACCGAGCCGTCGCGCGTGAACTGCGATTCGAAGGCGACGGCGTCGTTCGCCGACGGATGCGGCGTGGGTGTCACTACCGTCGGCACCTGCGCCGCGTTGAACAGGTCTACGGTCTGCGCGCAGCCGGTGAGAGCGGCGACGACGACCAGCCCGGATATCGCGAGAGCGGCGCGGGCAGGGCCGTGGATACGGCGAGCGGTCATGGATGCTCGTTTCACGATCGGGAGGATGTCCGCGGATGCGCGGTTCTCTCACGGTATCCGCGCCCGATCGAGCGCGAGCGCGTGGCGGCGCCGATCGGGTGATTCTCGCGCTGATCTTGCGCTGGTCTTGAGGTTGCTTGAGCGTCGCGCCTTGCGTCTCAGCGGGCGATCGCGATCGTCAGCGAATCGCTGGCCGTCTGCTTGGCGTATTCCTTCGAGGTGGGCGTGGTCTGTGCCAGGAAGTCGTAGGTGAACTGCACGGTCACGAAGGTCGCGTCGGGGTCGACCGGGCCGACGTTGAACGTCTGCGAGTAGCTGTACGGGTCGCTCACCAGGTAGCCCGGTGCGACGGTGGCCACGTCGGCCTGCACCTCGAGCGGCGGGAACGTTGCGTCGGCGTTGCCCGGCACGACGAGCATCGATGCCTTCTGCAGGTACACCTTCTGGCCGTCGTCGGGGGTGATGGTGGTCACCAGTGAGAAGCTGATCGGCTTGACAGCCCCGGCATCCCATCGATCCATCGACAGCGTCGACCAGTATTCGATCTCGGCGCTGACCGCGCCGGCCGACAGCTCCCGCTGGGTGCTGCCCCCGGAGAGGTCGTTGGGCACGGGGGCGGATGCTGTCGGCGGCGGGCTCGACGGCGGGGCGGTCTGCTCGTCAGCCCACGGCGCCGGGCCGCAGCCGGCCGTGACGATGACCGAGAACGCCGCGGCGGCACACAGCGCTGCCCGGCGTGCCGCTGTGATTCGCATGCCGTCTCCCCCGGTGAACTGTTCGGCCTCGCCCAATCCTAGGGGCAGGCGGTCAGCCGTCCGGGTCCCGGGCCGGGACCCGGACGGCTGCTTTTCCCACCCGGGGTGTGCAGGCGATCAGCTGTCGGTCTGCGCCTCGGTCTGCGAGGGCTCGGGCACCGCGGCGTTCGCGTCGATCGCGAGACGTCCTGATGGCATCAGCGATCGTGCCTGCGGCGATGCAGCCGACGACTTCGTGCGCGGCAGGCAGGCTTCGTAGCTGAGATCGCCGATGCCGATGTGCTGGTTCGACGAGCTGTTCTGCCCGGCCACGTAGCGCACCGTGACGGTCTGCACTGTGCCCGGCCAGGTGACGCGCACCCGGCCGGCACCTTCGTTGATCGGCGTGTCGCCCCAGGCGATCGGCTGGAACGGGTTCGAGCTCGTGCCGGCACCGGTGATGTTCGACCCGCGGCTGGCAGTGAAACCGGCCGGCGAGACGTACGCGGTGTCGATCCAGTTGCTCTTGTCGATGTCGTGAATGATGAACGACAGCCCCTCCACCGGTTCACTCAGGTGGAACGTGAGTTCGACCCAGTCATTCCTGTCGACGCGCCCTGACATCTGCATCTCGATGTAGCTCCAGGCCGGATTCGTGGTTGTGCGTGCGACTTCTCCGCTGGCCCCGTAGCCCACCTGCCCGTTCTTGCGCCTGCGTGTCACGGTCGCCGTCACCTGCGATGGCAGGAACGTGAGCGTGGAGGGCCGCGTACCCGGTCTCAGGTCGTCGAAGCTGGTGGTCTGCACACACGATGCTGCGGCTACCGGAACGGTGGCTGCGACGGCGATGGCCGGTGCACTCCAGGCCATGGCCTTCGCGACGGTTCGGCGGCTGATTCCCTGTTTCGAGGCGCGCTCGACGTCATTCATTTGTTTCCCCAGTCTGCACGCGTACTGGCTCTCCCACAGAGCCGTCGGGCACACGCGCGGTTTTGACCTTAGTGGACCCTAACTACGCCTGACAACCGCGAGCTCAGACCTTGCGCAGCTGCACGGTCTCGACGGCGTGGTCGGCGCCCTTGCGCAGCACGAGGGTCGCGCGGTGCTTGGTGGGCATGACGTTCTCGACGAGGTTGGGCATGTTGATGTCGTTCCAGTACCCGAGCGCGGTGGCGACGGCCTCGTCGTCGGTGAGGTGCGCGAAGACGTTGAAGTACGACGACGGGTTGCTGAAGGCGCCCTGGCGCAGCGCGAGGAACCGGTCGATGTACCAGCGCTCGATGTGCTCGGTTTCGGCGTCGACGAAGATCGAGAAATCGAACAGGTCGCTGACGGCGGGGTCATGCGGCGCGGGCGGCGGCTGCAGCACATTGAGACCTTCGACGATGACGACGTCGGGGCTGCGCAGCACGACGTGCGCATCGGGCACGATGTCGTACCGCATGTGCGAGTAGAACGGGGCCCGCACCTCGGGGGCGCCGCTCTTGACCTCGGTGAGGAACTGCAGCAGCGCACGCCGGTCGTAGGCCTCAGGGAATCCCTTGCGGTCCATGATCCCGCGACGTTCGAGTTCGGCGTTCGGGTAGAGGAACCCATCGGTGGTGACCAGCTCCACGCGGGGTGTACCGGGCCAGCGGCTCATCAGCTCGCGCAGCAGGCGGGCGATGGTCGACTTGCCGACGGCGACCGAACCGGCGACGGCGACGACGAACGGCGTGGTGGTGTCTTCCTCCTGCAGGAAGTCGCTGGTGGCCGCGCCGAGTTGGCGGGTCGAGCTGGCGTACAGGCTGAGCAGGCGGCTGAGCGGCAGGTACACCTCGCGCACCTCGGTGAGGTCGAGTCGGTCGCCGATGCCACGCAGCTCGACGATCTCGGTCTCGCTGAGCGGCTGCGTGAGCCCCGCGGCCAGGCGCGCCCAGTCGGCTCTGTCTATCTCGCGGTACGGAGACAGGGGCAGGGTCGGGTCTGCGGCGGTCACGCGCTCCATCGTAACGCCGGGTGGGCCCGCGCCCGTCGAGGTGTCTCCGTGGGCGCTGCGCGAGAGCGTGCCGTCGCGTTACACAGAATCGATGCACCTCGACCGTCCATACTGAGTGCATGACTTCGAGTGATTCCGATTTCGCCCTCCACGCGACACCGCGTCGCCGGCGTCGCTGGCCGTGGGTGATCGTGTTCGTGCTGGTCGGTGCACTGCTCGCCGCCGCGGCGACCGCGGGCGTCTACCTCTGGAATCTGAGCTCGTCGTTCGAGAAGGCCGAGAAGCTTCCGGCCGCCGAGGTGTTCCCGACGGTGCGGCCGACGGCGACGAATCCCGAGGCGGTGAACATCCTGATGCTCGGGTCGGATTCGCGCAGCGGTCTGGATGGCGATCTGGAGGGCATCCGCGGGCAGCGTGCCGACTCGATCCTGCTCGTGCACATTCCCGCCGACAGGTCGGGCGCGCAGGTGATCTCGTTCATGCGCGACAACTGGGTCGAGATCCCCGGGCACGGTGAGCGCAAGCTCAACGCGGCGCTGGCGCTGGGCGGTGTGCCGCTGCTGATCGAGACGCTCGAGGGCATCATCGATGTGCCGATCGATCACGTGGCGATCACCGACTTCGAGGGGTTCAAGGGGCTGACCGAAGCACTCGACGGGGTGTCGGTGGACAACTCGATCCCGTTCACGTCGGACGGCTTCACGTACGAGCAGGGCGTTGTCGATGTGCGTGGCGACAAGGCGCTGGCGTTCGTGCGCGCCCGGTACCCCTTCACAGACGGCGACTACCAGCGCGTCCGCAACCAGCAGTCGTTCATCAAGGGTGTGCTCGACAAGATGCTCAGTCGCGAGACGCTGACCGATCCGGGTCGCATCGCCGCGTCGGTGGATGCCATCTCGCCGTACCTGACGGTGGATGCCGGGCTCGATGTCGCGACGATCGGTTCGCTCGGCTTCAGCCTGCGCGGCATCGATCAGAGCGACATCATCTTCATGACCTCGCCGACGCTGGGCACCGGCATGGTCGGCGACCAGTCGATCGTGCGGCCCGACTGGGAGGGCCTGGCGGCTCTGTCTGAGGCGCTGAAGAACGACACCGTTCCCGAGTTCGCTGCGGCGGGGTGACGCGACCGCGCCCTGAAACAGATGATCGCGGGCGCGAGTAGACCTAAAGACTGAGGTGTGCGCCCGCGATCACGGCGCTGGGGACGCCGATACTGGGGAGACTCCAGAATATTGGCTCGGCTCTCGGCAACGGTATGTCCGAACGGCGAGACCGCAGTGGACTTTCGTCTAGACCTGCGGTGCCTGCCCGTCTCAGCTGACGGGCAAGCGCGCGGCGACGCGCCACTGGTCGCCCTCTGCGCCGGTCGTGAACTCTCCGCTGGCGCCGATCACGCGCTCGGCCATGCGGCGCAGTCCGGTGCCGCTCGAGGGCACGTCTCTGCGGGGCGCCTCGGCGAGCGGACTCAGGATGGTCAGCGCGATCGATTCGTCGTCGGTCTCGACGCGAATGGTGACGTCGCCGGGGCCGGCGTACTTCAGGATGTTGGTCGTCGACTCGCGGACGATGCGCGCGAGCACGATCTCGGCGATGCGCGGAATGCGCTCGTCGCCGGGGTCTCCCTCGGTGACCACCTGGTGCCCGGCCGCCTCGATCTCGGCTGCGGCTTCGGTGATTGCAGTGGCGAGGTCACCGGCGTGCGTCACCGTCGAGCGCGGCCCGTCATCGGCGAGGTCGATCACGAAGCGCAGGTCGGCCATCGCCTTGCGAGTGGCGATGCGGATCGCATCCTGCGAGCCCTTGAGCGTGTTCGGGTCGTCGAGCAGCTGCACATGCAGTGAGACGACGGTGAGATGGTGGGCGATGCTGTCGTGCAGTTCGCCGGCGATCCACCGTCGTTCGGCGAGCACCGCCTGCCGTTCTTGTTCGGCGCGTGCCGCCAGTTGCTGCTCCAGACTCTCACCGCGGGCCGAGGCGAGGCGCAGTGCGAAGCCGATCGCGCCGGCGACGGCGGCGATGACGAGGTAGATACCGACGTTCACCGACTCGCGGTCGACGAGTGCGACCACAGCGGTGGCCACGAGAAAACCTCCGGCGTACGACAGCACGAGCGCTGTGGCACCCAGTCGCAGCACCATCCCCGCGGCGATGGCTGCGGCGAAGAGCACGGCGGCCTCTTTGCCGACGCCCACCGAGACGGCGAAGACGAGGCCGAGGGCGACTGTGGCCGTGGCCGGCCACCAGAGGTAGAGAACGAACACCGCCGTGGCGGTGATGCTGAGCAATGAGCCGACGAGGTCGGCGCCCGGTGTGAAGACGACGTTGATGATGTCGATAGCCATCACGATCGCCAGGAAGGCGAGCATGACGATGCGCTCGACCGTGGTCAGACCCTCACCGCGGTTCAGTCGGAGGCGACCTTGTTCATCGCGCGGTGACAGGCGAAGGGGCATCGCCCCAGTATTGCTCAGAGCGCGGCGGCTCTGACGGATAGACTCAACGGATAGCGCCAAAGATGCGTGCGAGCTGCTCCCAGAAGGACATGGAATTCACCTCCACAAGTGAACATTTGGCCAGGTACGTATTGATCCTCTCGGTTGGCACGAGAGAGCACATCCGTCTCGTGGCCAGACTTGACTGCCCAAACGTCTATATCGCCTCCTGACCTTCCGGCAGCACGGATATGCTCTGTCCATGCCCGAGATCAGAGTCCTCATCGTCGACGACGATCCGCTGGTGCGTTCTGCGCTGTCCCACTTCGTGTCGCGCGATCCCGAGGTCGAGGTCATCGGTGAGGCCGACAACGGCCGTGACGCGATCGCATTCCTCGAGCGCGACCTGCCCGACGTGGTGATGATGGACGTGCAGATGCCCGAGATGAACGGCATCGAGGCGACGGCGGCGATCGCGAAGCGCTGGCCCGACGTACGCATCCTGGCGGTGACCACGCTCGACGGCAGCGACACGGTGCTGCCGATGCTGAGCGCCGGAGCATCCGGATACATGCTCAAGGACTCCAGCGCCGAGAGCATTCTCGCGGGCGTGCGCGAGGTGCACAGCGGTGCCAGTTCGCTGTCGCCGCGGATCGCCGAGTTGCTGGTGCGACATGTGCGCAGCACGGCACCGTCGAGCGAGACGGGTGCGCTGGAGGAATTGACCGACCGCGAGACCGAGGTGCTGCAGCGGCTGTCGCAGGGCATGTCGAACGCCGAGATCGCGCACTCGCTGATCGTGTCCGAGGGCACCGTCAAGGCGCACCTGGGCCGCATCATGGCGAAGTGGCACGTGCGTGACCGGGTGCAGATCCTCGTGGTGGCCGCGCGCGCCGGTCTCATCGACTTCCGCTGATCGCTGGATAGCCTGTAACCATGACCGACGCTGCCCGTTCTGCGCGCCCACCCCTGCGGCGTGCCGATCTTCGACGTATGCGCGAAGCTCTTGACGCCGCACCAGCAACGATCCTGACCGTGTGCACGGGCAACATCTGCCGTTCGCCGATGGCCCAGGTGCTGCTGCGTGCGTCGCTGAGTGATGCGGGGGTGCGGGTACACAGTGGTGGCACGCATGCGTTGGTCGATCATGAGATGACCGAGCAGGCGCAGCAGCTCGCGGTGACGCATGGGGCGAATGCCACCGACTCGGCGGCCCATCGTGCGCGCCTGTTGACAGAAGCGCTGCTGAACGAGAGCGATCTGATCCTGGCAATGGCGCGCGAGCACCGGTCGCACATCGTGCAGATGGCGCCGGCGGTGCTGCACCGTACATTCACGGTGCGCGAGTTCGCGCGCCTGGCGGCGACGCTCAGCGATGACGAGGTGCGTAACGGGGTCGCCGAGGCAGGATCGGATGCCGGAGCGCGCCTGCAGGCCCTGGCTCGCCTGGTCGGCCGCCAGCGTGGGATGGTGCCTGCGCAGCCCGATGAGGACGACGTGATCGACCCCTATCGCCGCTCACAGAACACCTATGACCTGTCGGCGTCGCAGCTCGTGCCGGCCGTTGCAGAGGTCGAGCGCGTCGTGCGGGTGGCGCTGGGCTGACGCCGGTCACCCTCGACCGCTAGAGTGCGCTATATAGACGTTGCAATGTTCTGGATCGTGTTCCTTGGGATCCTCGTCGCGGCCGGCGTCTGGACGTGGAAGACCACGAAGCGAGAGCAGGCAGCAGATACCGCTGATGGCGTGATCGCGAGCTTGTCCATTCCTGGGGCCGCAAAGCGGCGCCTTATGCGGCAAACAGGTCCGAGCTACTAGACCACTCTTGAGACCGCTCCGATACCCGTGCGACGCTTGGCGACACCGTCCAGACTGAGTCAGCCTGCTCGACCGCCGCATAGCTGACATGATCGGAGCGTGAAGCAAAGCGAAGCGAAGGCCCTGATCCGAGACGCCATGCGCCGCGCGCAGTCAGCACGCAAATCGTCCAGCGACGCACTCGCGGATATTGGAGAGGAGAACGCGGTAGAGGCCTTCAGCGCCCTTGAACGTCAAGGCGACGGAGCTTTCGTCGGTGCCACAAACGAGCTCAAAGCCTTCTTGTGGGAGCTGGCCCGTGCACACGATGACACACACCTGCGCGGATACAACACGCATCCCAACTTGCTACCGCGAGTAATAAATGCTCTCACCGTTGCCTTGGGGAAGGACGACCTGCGTGGACAAGCACTACGTGTCAACCTATTGAGGAGTCGCGTCGCCACCGAACTCGGCTTTAAACCTGACACCGGCTGGCCAGAAGGAGGCGAGACCACGGTGTACGACGAGTTAACGCTACTTGATCAGCTCGAACTCGCCGAAGAACAACGGGCGTCACTGGAACTGACAAAGCAACTCATCGCGGAGCATCGGAACGACGTCCGCTCCACCATCAAGTTCGACCTGCCGCACCCGCTGGTTCGACGCTATACCACGCTCGCTCTCTCCTACGCAGATGCGCGAATACGCATTGTCATCGTTCCGACACCGTCGGCTACTAACCTCGTTTCGTTTCCTGAAGGCACCAGCTACGCACTTTCTGTTCTGGGAGGAGGCGCTTGGCCGCCCGGAGTCTCTCAGGTGATGATCGTCTTCGATGGCCTCGTCGACTGGACGACTTCGGTCGAAACCTACGAAGATGAAGCTCTCTCGAGCAGCCGTGGCCAGTCACCGGTGATCCCGTGGGTGGCGGCCGACGTTGTTCGCTCAGCGCTGCTCGCGCTACAGAACCAGGCAGAGGAGGAATTGGATGGGTACTGGATGCCAGTCGCCAACGATGTCCGTTCCTACGAGTTCCAGGTCGGCACTGCCTCCCACCCGAACGCCTACCACCGGCACTACCTGCAGCCCGGCGGTGCACGAGCCACGGTCCTCGACGGGCCGGAGTTCGAGTCTGCACTCGGCGATGTAGAACGCCCACGTCCTTGGCAGGCAGCACGTGTATACGCCCACGGTGCCCTCAGAAGTGCTCGCTACTTCGACTCCGTGGTCTGGGCGAATGTCGCGATCGAAGCGTACATAGACATGGTGCTGAACACATTGTCGACGACGCCGGGACTGGATACTTCCGGACTCGCAAAGGCGACCAGCGTCTTTGCAGACGCTGAGGAGATCGTCGCCCGCGCACACCCCGAGCTCGCTGGAAAGATCAACTGGCCAGTTGCTGAGAAAGCTCCTTCGCGCTTCCGCCAGATCGGTGCCGCGGCTCAGGTAGCAAAGATGACAGTTCCCAAGAAGGAGCTCCAACGGCTCTATGCATCAGTTTCGCGTTCACGTAACGACGCTGTGCACGGGCGTTCGATTGATTCCGTGAAAGCGGTCGAGGCACGCACAGCGCTTACCGCTCTAGATGACTTTGTCGAGAAGTTTCGTGCGAACGAAGTGTGAGTTGTATTTCGCGCACCTCACCCAGCAGGCGCAGCACACACTCGGTAGCGCCCGCCCTCGACCAGCATCTCGGTCTCGCAGGCCGCGCCAGTGAGCCGAGGCACGTCGGCCATGGCGGGGGCATCCCAAAGGCCCACGTGGGCGCCCGAGAGCACGATCGGTGCAACGGCTGCTCCCCACGGGTGGGCCGCGATCCACTCGGTACCCGTCTGGTCGACCCACTCACGGATCGGTGCAACGTCCGCGCGCTGGGTCGCGAGGGTTTCGCCGCGCGGTTGCGAGGTCTGAGCGAGGTGCCCGGCGACGCTCCAGGTGAGCGACGCACACAGCAGCGCGGTTGCGCCGACCGCCAGCACCCGCGCGGCGGCACCCCGCGTGTACAACACGCGCACTCCCCAGAGGGCGACGATCACGAGCACGGGGAAGAACGCGAGAACTCCGGATGCCGGGTGCCGCACCCACAGCGGAGTGTGCGCCGCGGTGGCCCACCAGCCGATGAAGGCGAGTGATCCGACGCCGGCGGCGGCCGCGAGCATGAGAACGTGTTGCGTGTGACCGGTGCGGCGCTCGTCGGCGTCGACGCCTTGCCGCGGGAGCACAAGGCCGAGCACGGCGATGAGGATGCAGAGCAGGGCGGTGACGAGCGCGATGCCTGTCGGCACGAACCAGGCACCGGCGAGCGTGTCGAGTTTCTGCACCACCGTGGTGGGAGCGAAGCGCTGCCCTCCCCCGCGCACAAAGCGCACCAGCTCGCGCAGGTGGTCGATATACGTGAACGACTTCACTCAGAGCAAGCTTGACTACTACGTGCAGCTCGACGTCGCGGCGGAGTCCACCCAGTGCACCGCACCGGACGCACCGAGTTTCGCGCTCACCGCGACGCTCGCCAACACGGTCACCCCCGAAATGGCTCCTGACCTGCCGCGTTCCATCGCCCCGGCAAGGTACTTCGAGAAGGGGCGTATCGCGACCAACCTCGTTTTCTACGGCCCGGTCGGCTCGAAGTCGGCGACCGTGACTGTCGACGGCAAGGCGCAAGACCGCACGTCTCTGCCGCATCGCGGTCGCCCTGCGGTCATGGTGCCGGTCTACAACGACCCGGGGCAGCAGCACACCGTGACCGTGCAGTTCCACGGTCCGGCGGGCGAGTACGGCCCACTCGAGGTGCGCCACACCCCGATGGTGCGTGAGGTGCCCGTGGCGCTCAGCGCGCCGAACTGCGACTGAGTCACAGCGGGTCCACTCGGCATCCTGCCCAGGCGGCTTCCACAGCGAGGCACGTCCCGGACGACAGTCCCTAGGTCTCACAGGAACCGAGGCAGGTCAGGTGATTGGATGCGACGTCGGGGTGGCCCGATAGGCTACTCTGCGCAGATCATGCGGTTCTGAGTGGGACGCGGGCGCGACTAGATCTAGCAGCATCCATCTGGCCTAAGATCCAAACGAGGAGAAAGCATGAAAATCGCCGTCGTCGGCACCGGCTATGTCGGGCTCTCCAATGCAATCATTCTCGCCCGCCACCACGATGTCACTGCTGTTGACATCGACGAGGAACGCGTGGCTATGGTTGCAGCGGGCACCTCCCCCATCGTTGATGCCGAGATGTCCCACTACCTGGCCAATGAGCCCCTCAACCTAGCTGCTACGACGGATGCAGAGTCCGCGTACGTCAATGCCGACTACGTAGTGATCGCGACGCCCACCAATTACGACACGTTGACCAACCACTTCGACACCTCTTCGGTCGAGTCCGTATTGGGTGAGGCAATCGCCGTCAACCCTGCGGCACGTGTGATCGTCAAGTCGACGGTCCCGGTGGGGTTCACTGTCTCCATGCACGCACGGCATCCCGGGGCAACGATCATCTTTTCCCCTGAGTTCCTCCGCGAGGGCCGGGCGCTGCACGACAACCTCTATCCGTCACGAATCGTCGTCGGAGATCGCGGAGCGGCGGGTCAGGAGTTCGCACGTCTGCTCCAGGAGGGCAGCAACGAGCAGGATGTACCCGTTCTGTTGACCGACCCAACCGAAGCGGAAGCAATCAAGCTCTTCTCCAACACGTATCTTGCGCTGCGCGTTGCGTACTTTAACGAGCTAGACACTTACGCCGCTTCGCATGGCCTCAACTCCGCCCAGATCATCAATGGCGTCGGGCTCGATTCCAGGATCGGCACGCACTACAACAACCCATCTTTCGGGTATGGCGGCTATTGCCTGCCGAAGGACACCAAGCAGTTGCTGGCCAACTACGCAGAGGTCCCGCAGAACCTGATCTCGGCAATTGTCGATGCGAACCGCACACGCAAGGACTTCATTGCCGACGACATCCTCGCGCGCGAGCCCAAGGTCGTTGGTGTCTACCGGCTCGTCATGAAGGAAGGTTCAGACAACTTCCGCGAGTCCGCGATTCAGGGCATCATGAAGCGTATCAAAGCGAAGGGCGTGCCGGTGATCGTCTATGAGCCCACGCTCGACGCGGATGAGTTCTTCAAATCTCAAGTCGTCACCGACCTTGAAGAGTTCAAGAACCTCGCAGACGTCATCATCGCGAATCGACGGACCGAAGCGCTCCAGGATGTTCCGGAGAAGGTCTACACCCGCGATCTTTACGGGCGCGACTGAAGCTACCGCGCGAACGGCGCGTTCGCCCGATGCGCCGGATCAAGCTCCTGCTCAGTTACAGGGCGTTGGCGACGGAAGGACTGCCGAGGTAGCTTCAATGCCCTACACGCGAGCGGCGAGCTCTCACACGATTGTTCGGCGTTCGACCTGAGTCGTGCCCCTTTAGCACGCTTTTGGGGTGTTGAGTTTTGCGAGGATGTCGGCGCCTTCGCCCTCGGGTGGGGTGGTCGCGGTGATCTGCTGGCCTTAGACGCTGATGACGACGTCGCGGAGTGGTGAAATTCGGGCGAGGTGAGCGATAGCTGTGGCGTTGGCGGCCCAGGCGTCCCGTCGACCTTCTGGTGTCTCCGCAGCGTCGACAGCGGTGTAGGCGGCCACGTTGGCGATCGTGCCGTAGTCGCGCCAGCGTCGGGCGGTGTCGAGGTCCCGCAAACGTGCTCAGCTCAGGCCAGCAACTCGGCCGCCCGACTGTGAAGGTCGAGTTGCACAACATCCTGGCGAGCACGCGCACGATCGGGTTCTCCCTCGCGGGCGCGGATCGACCGGTGCAGGTGTGGCACACGCCCATGAACCGTGACTCCGCGGTGAATGTCGGAGGCGGCTCCGGTTGAGCGGTGGCGTTACGGGCGGCCCATCCCGTGATACTTTCACCCGGCGGACCGCCCGGCAGCGGGCTCCAGGCAGTTCCGCCCGTCGATGATGATCCGCCCGGCCCTCATGGATGCAGCGTGCTCTGGGAGGAGCTTCCGACGGCACTCGTCCCATTCCATCACGACGATCACGACATCGGCGCCGCGGAGCGCTTCGTCCCGGTCCGCGATGTAGTTCAACTGCGGATGCTCACGCCGGGCGTTCTCGATGGCCTCCGGATCAGTCACGGTGACGTTCGAACGACTCGCCGCCGGTCGATTGGACAGCCTATACCACCCTATAGCGGACGGCTCCGCTTCTCGGGCGAGGAAGGTCACTGCACCACCCGGTAGAATCGTAGGGAATCCATCGCGGCCGGAGCGGGGAGGTTGGTCATGGCCGTCGCTCTTGCGATGTGCGTACTCATGTTCGCGAGCACCTGGCTCGCCCGCGCGATCGGCATGCCTCGGTTCAACGTCCTCTCTGCGTTCGCGATCAGCTGGATCACGATGATCGTCATCGCCGTCCTCTTCGGCGGGCTGACCGATCCCGTCGCCGACTTCACCTGGGTCATCATCATCTCCGGATGGTTCGCGTTGCTCGTGGGCGCCGTCATCGGATGGGCGGCGGGAAAGCAAAGCCAGCTCCCACTCGCACCGCTCAGCATCGACATCACACGAACTCTGCGCCTGCATTACCTCTTCTCACTCGTCTTCGCGATCTACGTGGTCTTCCAGCTGTCGACGGCCTGGCCGCTGATACAAGCTGCTGGAGGCATCTCCCACATCCTGTCCTCCGGCGGAAACGCCTATCGTGCAGCCTCTCTGAATCAGGCACTGGCAGATTCCCAAGTCGGTTTGAGCGGAGGAATCATCGGCCCGCTGGTCAACTACGGGACCTTCATCATCGGATCTCTGTCGATCTACACCGGCGCGATCGTCTGGAAGGCGGGACGACGACTCGTCGCGATCATGCCGCTTCTGATCGGGGGCGCTCTCGGCCTTCTTACGCTCCAGAGGACTTCGATCGTCCTGGTCTTTCTCCTCTTCGCCGTCGGCGTATGGTCGCTGTCGCTTTCCGGTGTTTCCATCCCTCTCGCACCTAGAGCGGGGCGACGCGCCCCCGAGAATAGGATGATACGGCGACCTCGGCTCGTCAGGACAGTTGCCTCCGCCGTCGTGGCGCTCTCCGTCGTCGGCGGCTTCCTCTACGCGACCACGAGCGCGCGCACCAGCGAAGCTGCCGGCGGCAGCCTGCTGTCGACCGCTGGCGAGTACGTGGTCGGCGGGCTCGCCGGGCTGAACTCACGAAGCGCGGGAGGTCCCGAGTGGGCCAAAATCCCGTCGGATGTCGCCGGAGTCTTCGATCCCTACCCTGGCGGCGGAGGTTATACGTTCACCGGCCTGTGGTCCGTCCTCGACCGGCTGGGACTTCCCGTGGAGACGACTCGGGTCAACCTGGACTTCACGCCCGTGACGCTGTTTGGAGAGTCGACGATCACCAACGTCGTCTCGGCGTTGGGCGAGTTCTACCTCGACTTCCGCATGCCCGGTGTGGTCATTCTGAGCTTCCTCCTCGGATTCGGGACCGCATTCTTCCAGCGACGGATGATGGACAGTCGCCGCGTCCTGCTCGTCCCGCTCGTCGTCTTCCTCCTCACGTTCGCGTTCTGGTCCTTCTTCGTCGCATGGACAAGTGACCTCCGCCAGATCCTGATCGCCATGGTCGGCGGCCCGATCCTTACCTGGGCGGTCCGGTATCGCACTGCTCCGCACACCGACGGCATGGCCGTGACCACGCCCGCCACGATCCCTGGACGCTGATCGCACATGTTCCTCAAGAGGCTCCCCCGGGGAGCGGGATGGATGACGTACTCGTACGTCGCCGGCTTCGCCCTGCAGGGTGCATACTTCGTGTTGCTCGCTCGCGCTCTCGGCGCCGCGGAATACGGCGTCTTCGTCGGAGCGCTGTCACTCGTGACCGTCTTCGCATCAGTCGCGGGCTTGGGCAGCGGCAACGTGCTGGTGCTGAATACCGCACGGGACCGCGAACGGTATCGCATCCAGCTCGGCACAGCGCTCGTCTACGTGTCGGCTTCGTTCCTTCCTCTTCTCGCCATCACGCTGCTGGCAGCTCAACTCCTCGCCCCAAACGTCATCACTGCGCTGCTTCCGCTTCTGATCTCCGAACTCCTCTTCACCCGGGTCTATGACGTTGGACTGCAGTCCTTCCAGTCGCACGACCAGCTCAAGGGCGTCGCTCATCTCAATGTCACAACCGCGCTGCTCCGCGTCCTGCTGTGCGGGCTGTTCCTCTGGTTCGGGCTGGAAGGAGCGGAGACGTGGTCCTGGTTCTACGCCGCCGCGACAGTCCTGATCGCGCTGGCCATTCTCGCCGTGTGCTTCGCTCGATTCGGGACACCACGTCTCGAGCGTGAGTCGATCACGACCACCTGGCGCCTCGGCGTCTTCTTCGCGCTCGGAATGTCGTCGCGAATCCTGCTGAACGACAGCGACAAGTTCGTCCTCGCCGGCAGCGGCCGAACGGCCGAGGCCGGTCAGTACGGAGCCGCACATCGGCTGGTGAACATGGCCTTTGCTCCGCTCCAGGCGATCACCTACTCGTTGAACACCCATCTGTTCCGTGCAGGGGTTCACGGTTACGACGCCGTGTGGCGCATTCTGAGACGGGTGCTGCCGATCTCGGCCGGTTACGTGCTCGTCGCCGGGCTCGCGCTCTGGCTGCTCGCACCGCTGGCAGTGTCGATCCTCGGTTCCGACTACGCGTCCGTCGGCCAGATGCTCCCGGTCCTCGCTGTGTTGCTCGTCGGGCAGGCCGGCGCGTACTTCTTCGGCGACGCCCTGATGGGACTGGGGCGGCAGGGGGTTCGCAGCGTTCTCCAGGCGTCCGTAGGAGTCGGAGTCCTGATACTCAACCTCTTGCTTACACCGACCTACGGGTGGCTGGCGGCCGCCTCGATAGCCATCGGAGCCAGTCTGTTGCTCGCAGCGCTGCTCTGCACGGTGTTCTTCATCGGGCTTCACCGCGAACGGCGGGCCGAGACCGAGACTGTTTAGCCCAGTCGCATGGTCTCGCTGAAGTCGCCTCGTTCGCCGTCTCGGATGGCACGGCGAAATGCTCGGAATCCCCTCCAGGATGAGGTGGGCACGGCGCTGAGCGCCGCGACGCCGAGGACGACGATCCTGTTGAGCGCGTAGCGCAGACGTTGTGCTGTGGTACTGACGCGCGACCTGTCGTACCAGGTGCGATTGCGGGTGGAAAGGTAGAGCCGATCCGTGTGCTGACTTCGGATCGATGCGCTCACCGAGTTCTTCGACGACCCCTGAGTCCACTTGCCATCGGCGTCCTCGATGACGGCGTCCAGCGCGAGGACGATGGGGTGTCCCGCAGCGACGATCCCGGATGTCCAGACGGTATCGTCCGAGTAGAGAACGAGCTCGCCCCTAGGCGGCCCGACCTCATCGAGGATCTCGGAACGTATCAGCAGCCCGCCATATGGCGCATAGGGGATACGCGGCGGGGTGCGATGTCCCACGGTCGTCGTGGGTGGTCGCAGAAATCGGCTGGCATAGTTCATCACATCGAACCCAAGGAACGCTCCAGGCAGCGGGTAGACCGCATCAGCTGCGACTCCTGCGTTCACCCTGTCGTGAAAGCTGTTCGGCACGCGTCGAGCGCAGACCACGACGCCACCGCCATCTTCGCTCGTCGACGCGCTCTGGTGGACGGAGATCAATCTGTCCAACGTCTCCGGCGCGACCCAGTTATCGTCGTCGAGCAGCCAGATGAAGTCAGGGTCGCCTTGGCGCGCCTCGGTGAGAGCGGCTCCGAACGCCGCCGCAGAACCGATGTTGCGCTCGTTGCGCAATACCGTCAGTCGGTCGGAGGCCGCCGCGAGTCTGGACAGTGCCGCCGAACTCGATTCGGTCGAGCCGTTGTCGACCACGACCATCTCCGATACGCCGGCCGCAAAGGCCCGCTCGATCGTCTCGCGGCACAGCCGGTCGAACCTGTCGCCGTACGTGACGGTGACTGCGGTGATCCGCGGCACCGTCAGGCCCTGTTCTCGGGAAGAGCTCCCCAGACGTCGACGGTGTCGCGCGCCCAATCGAGTTGCCGTGCCAGGCCTTCTTCGATCGTGACACGACTGCGCCAGCCGAGGAGCTCCCGCACTCGATCGCTCGATCCTCCCGTGCGGAACACGTCGCCTCGAGCACGTTCGACGTACTGGACATCGAGCGGGTGATCGACCATGTCGTCGAGGATACGCAGCACCTCGTTGACGGAGATTTTGCTCCCGCCCGAGACGTTCACGACCTGCCCCGGTGACACATTCGTCGCCTCTCCTGCGAGAAGGTTGGCTGCGACGATGTCGTCGACGAAGGTGAAGTCCCGGATCTGCTCGCCCGTGCCGAAGATGCGGATCCGGCGCTCTGCGACGGCCGCTTGCACGAATCTCGTGAAAGCCATGTCCGGCCGCTGCCCGGGACCGTACACGGTGAAGTACCGTAGCGAGATGGTCGGCACACCGAAGTTGGTTCCATACAGCGACACGAGATGCTCGGCGGCGAGCTTTGTGACCCCGTACGGAGACACCGGGCGCGGTAGATCGGCCTCCGTCGTCGGGAATCGCTCCGCATCGCCGTAGATCGAGGAGGAGGAGGCGTAGACGAACTTCTTGAGCGCGTCGGACTTGGCCGCTCCTTCGAGCAGACGCTGCGTGGCGAGGATGTTGTTGCGTGTGTAGATCTCGAAATCTTCGCCCCACGAGGCGCGTACACCGGGCTGACCGGCCTGATGAAACACGACATCGACGCCATCAAGCAGTTCTTCGATATCCGCATCGACGATGTCCTGACGCCGGAACTCGAAAGTCGGCGCTTCCAGCGTCGACAGGTTCTGGCTCTTGAGCTCTTCCGCGTAATACGGCGTCAGTGCGTCGACGCCGAGGACGTCGTGTCCGTCGTCCAGCAGATGACGGGCAATCCTGCTTCCGACAAATCCTGCCGCACCGGTGACCAATGCCTTCATCGCTTCTCCTCCGAGGCTTCGTTGTCTAGTTCGATTGTCCGTGCATCATCGCCGTCGATGGGGGTGATGCTGCTGCGCAGTTCCTCTGACCAGCGAGCGGCGTCAGTTGTGCTGCCGTCATAGCGTCGGCGCATCACGATCGCTCCTTGGCCGAGGGCTGATGCGACCCGCACAACCAATTGCTTGAGAAGCGACTGCGCCACGATCGACGCCGTCCGTATGCACCCGATCCTGGGCGGGCCATACCTGCGGATGATCTTCCGTTCGTAACGAGCCGATCGCGCATATTTCCGGGGATTCAGATCGTTCATCACCCGGTAGAAGAGAATCGGCTCCGGATCGCGGAAATACTCCGAGTCGGAGGCCGCGGTGATCCACAGTGCCTTGTCCTGGCATCTAAGCAACGTCTCGTCGTAAGGATGTGTGCGGAACCACTCCGTCCTGGCGATCACCGTCGGATGTATGAACGGCGTCTTCTGTAGCATGGACTCCGCGTCGACCCGGGCGGACACGTGAGGACTCTCCGTGACGATCCTAGTCTCCTCGTCCACGATCACTGCACGTCCGGTGACGACATCCGCCTTCGTCTCAGCGAGGACACGAAGCTGATGCGCGAGACGGCTGGAGACCATGATGTCATCGGCGTCCATGCGAGCCAGGAACTCGCCCCGCGCGAGGCCCGATATCTCGTTGAGACGCGCCGCCAGGCCTCTCGAGTCCGGATGTGCGATGACACGGACCCGGGCATCCTCGAACGAGCGGAGGAACTCGACCGTTGCGCGCGGCGCCCCATCGACGACCACGATCAGCTCCCAGTCTTGGAAGCTTTGATTGAGGACGGAGAGGACAGCATCGCGCACATAGTCGAGAGGCTCGTTCGCCACCGGCAGACCGACGGTCACTCTTACTGTCACGTCGACTCCTTCGGATTCACGCTCATCGCGACCAACTCAGCCACGACTTCCTCTTCTTCTCGCTACCAGGCCGCGCCGCAGGTGATCCGCCGCCGCTTCCAAGACCCGCCACTGGTCGAACTCCTCGAGCGCCCTTTCGCGGGCAGACTGTGCCATAGACCATACTCAAAGAAGGACCCCGTCGAGGCCGTGCTCGGTGGCACCGTACCGATAACAAGGTACGTGAAACAGATTACAAGCTTCAGTGCATCGGAAGCGATCGCCGATTCATCCACGATCGCGCCAAAGTGAGTCGGAGTGTAGAGAACCGCAGTTGGGGAGGTAACTACGTGAACCGCGCCAAAGAACAGCAGAGCGTGAGGAAGGATACGTAGCTTCTGTTCGACGATGAAAAGCAGTAGACAAACGAGCATGAGTGGGTCGGCGATGGACAGATTTACTCCGGCAATCACGCCCGACTGGTTGAGCGCCGCGGCCATGGCCGCGAGGACGAGCGCGATGAGGGACGGTTTTGGTTGCGACGTCGCGCCGCGTCATGAGAGGACCGCCGCTTCGAATTCGCGCTGCCATCGGCGCTGCACCGTCGCCGCCGCATAGTGCGTCTCGACCTCGTCTGACGCTCGCCTAACGATTGCCTGTGTCGCCTTTTCGTCGGTGAGCGCTCGTGCGAGTGCATGCCCGAGTGCCCTGCCGTCGTCGATTGGGACGAGGAAGCCCGTCTCCCCGTCTTTGACAAGGTCGACGATGCCCGTTGCGCTGCTCGCCACGACAGGTACGCCGGCGGCGAACGCTTCCAAGATGACCGTCGGCAAACCCTCGCGTCGGCTAGGGAGGCAGAACACGTCACTGATCCCGAGGTAGGGTGCAACATCGTCGACTTCGCCCGTGAAGGTCACGCCCCGAAGAGTAGCCCGCAGATTGTCAAGGCTCACCGCACCAGTGTCGTCGTCTGCAGCACCCACGACCAGTAAGTGAGCCGCAGGGTTGATGTTATCCAAAGCCATCATCGCCTTGGTGAGCGCCTCCAGGCCTTTGTCTGCGGTAAGTCGTCCGACGAAGGTAACGACAGCAGCATCGTTCGAGATTTCGAGCGAGGCACGAGTCGCGGCGCGCGCCTCAAGGTCCTGTCGCGCAGCTGCAAAACGAGCCACATCGACGCCATTCGGGCTGCCAGCGCCCAGTACGCGGATCTTACGAGTGGGGACAATCCCCTCGGCGATCGCGCGCTCACGCAAAGAGGGACTGACCGCGATCACATCAGTCGAGGCTCCACACGCGATGCGCTCCATCGATCGGAGCACGCGACGTAGCGGACCGATTGCGCTTTCCAGCCTCAGACCGTGCAGCTCATACACGCGCGTTTGCACTCGGACCAGTCTGGCGGCAACGCTACCAAGCAGCCCAGCCTTCGGCGTCCCTACGACCAGGGCCGACGGTCGGATTCGTCTCAGAACCCCGACCCATTGGAACAGCGACCGCAAATCTGTCAACGGGCTGGGGTTTCGCGCCATGACGAGCTCGTGCACTGTGATTCCAGGATGTTGACCCAAGCGCGTGCCTATCGGCCCCTTCCCCGACACCAGGTGCACTTGCCATCCGGCATCCGCCAGCCGCTGATAGAGCCCGTCGTGGTACCGCAATTGATAATCGATGGTCACGCCAAACACGACCGTTCTTGGACTCCTGATCTTCGGCATTACGGCTTCGCACCCCCGAGGATTCGAGTCAACTCCAGAGACTCCACAGTAAGCGACTCCTGCTGCCAGCCAGCGATTTGGCCTTGTCCGAACCACATGACCTCAAGGCGCCGCGAGATTCCTGAGAGCGCTGGAAACGCCTTTCCTATGCCGAAACCGCACGAGATTAGTGCCCGACACAGCCACGCCGGCAGAACTCTAGGCTCCCTGCCAGGAGCCGCGGCCTTGAGCACGTCGCGAGTACTCAGCCCTTCCCAGGGTTGAAGGGCGATTCTGGGGGTGGCTGACGTCGAGGCGCCGAGTGCGACTGTCGTCGCCGCGAGTTTGGTGATGCTGCTCACAACTGACGGAGCCGTTCCAGGTGCTGCGACGCTAGCGAGAGGTGAGCGTGCAAGCCGGATGAGTTTCTGCGTCGTGGGTCGGCCGGGCCCCTGTACAGAAGTCGCCCGCAACACGACGATCTGCATCGCCCCGCTTCTCGTCGCCAGGTCGAGGAGAGCCTGCTCCCCCAGAGCCTTGGAATGCGAGTATGCCGAAAAGGGCGCTACGCCCGTGGAGTTGTCGAGCATCGGTCGACGACCTTGCACCGCGGCAGAGCTCAAATGCACCATACGCGTCACGCCCGCCTTCGCGCCAGCGGCGGCAACAACCGCAGGAAGCAGCGAATTGGCACCATACAGGTATGCGTCCCCTGCCGAGTCTGGGGACGCCAACCCTGCGGCATTGATCACGACATCCACATCCGCGAGCACGTCTGCAAGTCCAGTCAGAACAGGATCCGATTCTGCGGCACTCATAATCTTGACGACGTCGATTGCATCGCCGACGGTCGACGAGAGACGAGGGCTCTTGATCTCGACCACTTCATACTGCGCTTGCTTGAGCCGAGTCATCACGGCGTTCCCCACGAACCCCGAGGCTCCGAATACTGCCCACCGCTTGGGTGCAAAGCCAGCGATCGCAGGATTCGGTGCGGGCTCTTCAATCTGAGGGACCACGTACGACACTGGTTTGGGCAGCTGGCTTCCTCGAAGCCTGGGCAACGCGAGGTAGAGCCAGCACACGAGGAGGATGGCCGGAAGCGCGATCCATGCGGGAAGCCACTCCAACTGGACAGCAAGCCCGACAGTACTACACAGCATCGCAAGCAAGGTGACGATTGCCGCAACGCTGATGTGGGACCATCCGGTATCCGTCAGCCTCTGATACGCGTGTGTGCGGTGCGGTGCTGTAATCCGCTCCCCGCGGATCAGTCTCCGAAGCATCGTGGCGACGGTGTCCGCGATGTACACCGCAAGAGGAGCGATCAGAGTCAAGACAGGCAACCCCGCACCGATCGCGAACAACGCCGTGACGGCGATGCTCCCTCCGAGAAGGTAGCTTCCGACGTCACCGAGAAAGAACCCTGATCCGGACAGGTTCCACGGCAGAAAAGCGACGAAGGCCACCGCGATGACGAGTCCGATCCCCATCAACCATGTCTGTCCAGCCACAGTACCGACGACGGCGAATGCGGTGCCGACAACGGCGCCGTGCAGGCCGGACAACGCGTTGATCCCGTCCATGAAGTTTGCGGTGTTGACATATCCGACCATCAAGACCGCGCCGAATGGTAAGAACCACCATGCCGTTGAGCCCGTGACCACTGCGGCAGCGGTGGTGGCAAGGATAGCGATACTGATCTGGATCCCGAGCCTCGGCAGCGCGCGAAGCCCTCTGAGATCATCAGCGAATCCCAGAGCTGCAAGCCCCATCGCAGCGACCCCGGCAACTCCGAGGAGCCAGACAGACTGTGGTTGCGCCACGCACAGCAGCCCGACGCCGACGATCCACCCCGCCAATGGAGCCAGTCCGCCAGCGCGCAGAGTCGTCGTCGAATGGGACGAACGCTCGTTCGGAACATCGACGACACCTAAGCGCTGGAGCAATGGTCGGAATGCGAACGGCGCGAGAGCACTCACGCATAGGGCCATTGCACCGATCCAGTAGACACTCAGCGTCACGACGTCGCGACTCCCTGGCCACTCGCCGGCTTCAGCGTCAACGGCTCGATCACGGACGTGTCGTTGTTGCGCGGCTCCGCCTTCATCCGCGCCTCCCATCCCGCCTTGTCCAGGCGCTCAGGGCTGATCGAATCCGCGCGTGTATGCGACACCTGCGGGTGGAACGGTCGCTCCAGGTTCTCACGCGAACCCACCAGCTCCTCGTGCAGCTTCTCTCCGGTGCGCAGTCCTGTGAACACGATCTCGATGTTCTTGCCCGACATCGCGATCATGCGCTTGGCCACCTCGAGAATCGACACCGGCTCGCCCATGTCGAGAATCAGCACTTCACCAGGTCGGCCGATGCCACCGGCCTGAATCACCAGCTGGCACGCTTCGGGAATCGTCATGAAGTACCGCGTCGCATCGGGGTGCGTCACCGTCAGCGGCTTACCCTCACGGATCAGCGCCTGGAATGTCGGCAGCATCGACCCGCGACTGCCGATCACGTTGCCGAACCGCACCGACACGTAGTTCATACCGCTCTGCTCTGCCGCCCAAGCAGTGAGCTTCTCAGCCACCCGCTTGGAGTGCCCCAGCACGCTGGTCGGGTTCGCCGCCTTGTCCGTCGAGATGTTGACGAAGTGCTCAACACCAACCGCCATCGCCGCAGTCAGCACGTTGCGCGTGCCGAGCACATTCGTCTTCCATGCTTCGTCGGGGTACTGCTCGAGCATCGGCAGGTGCTTGAGTGCGGCGGCGTGGAAGACGACCTCGGGCCGCCGCTTCTCGAAGATGCTCGTGATGACCTGTTCGTCACGGATGTTCGCCAGCACGACGTCATCGGTGTGCAGCAGACCGTGCCCCGACGTGCCCAGCTGAGCCAGCTGCAGGCCCGTCTCGTCGCGGTCGAGCATGATCAGCTCGGCCGGGCCGAACTTCGACAGCTGTCGGCACAGTTCCGAGCCGATAGAACCGCCGGCGCCGGTGACCAGTACCCGCTTCCCCGTGATGTAGCCGGCGATCAGTTCGATATTCGTGTCGACCGGGTGACGCCCGATCAGGTCTTCGATGCTGATGTCGCGTACATCTGTCGGCGACAACTCACCCGACGCGAGCGCGTTCAGCGACGGTGTGATCGCGACACGCGCACCGGCTCTGACGGCGCGATCACTGATCTTGCGCAGCATGACGCTGTTGGCCTGGCCGATCGCGATGATCACCATCGTGGCGCCCGTCCGCGAGATCACATCTTCGATCTGCGACGTGCGCCCGACCACCGGAACACCCCGCAGCACGAGGTTGTGCTTGGACACGTCATCGTCGAGCAGTCCGACGGGCCGAATCGGCGAGGTCGGGTCGGTGGTGATGTTGTGCAGCAGCTTGTCGGCGATGAAACCCGCCCCGACGATCAGTGCGGGCTCGGCGTCGTTGCCGGGCTTGCGCGAGCGGTCGATCATCAGACGCGCCAGATACCGCACGCCGAACATCAGCAGCAGAGCGATCGGTGCCGCCAGGAACATCGTCCCGCGCGGCACACCCACCAGCAGACCGAACATCAGCGCGACCAGGCTCAACAGCGATGTGATGCCGAGCACGATCAGCCCGAGAAGCCGCACCTCGTCAAAAGACCCGTAGGTGTGGCGGCCTCGGTACAGCTTCGTCGCGTAGCCGAGCGTGATCTGGAGGCCCGCCGCGATCAGCGCCAGCACGACCGTCGCGATCCACCCTCCGTGCGGCACCGTGAACTCGAATCGCAGCATCACGGCGAGCAGCACGCCCAGAATCCACGCGACACCGTCCACCGCCGCAGCAGCGACGCGACGACGGCGACGGCCGGCCTTCACGTGCAGTGGAATTCTGATCTCTCCGGTCGCGGGCACGACGACATCAGCCCCCGGTGGCACCATTCGGCCATCCCTCCGCATCACCTAACGCTGCTTATATGCTCTCACATGAAACTCTAGGTTTCGGACACTACGCTCCGGTGCCCTCCTCGGGCGGACCCGTGGGCTCGGCAGGGTCGGGCGTCGGCTCAGCGGGCGGGTTGTCGGGCTCGGGCTCGGGCTCCTCCGGGTCAGGAGTCGTCTCGGGCTGCGGCTGCTGTTGCTGCTGGCGCTGCCGCTCCTCTTCCTCACGCCGCTCCTGCTCCGCCCGCACGCGGTCGGCGTACACCTGGCTCTCGACCAGAGCGACCACCGCGTCGCGATACGGCACCAGCGCCGCCTTCCCCTGCGCGTCGAGCAGGTCGGCGCGCGCGACCGACTGCCCTGCCGCGATCACGGCTTCAGCCAACTCGGGCTCAGCATCAGGATGCTGCTCGACCGCGGTCTGCGCCACCCCGGGGAACGTTCCGGTAAACACCGCCAGTTCGGCCTCGAACTGCGTCGTCAGCGCGTCGACCTCCGCTCGCGTCTCGCGCAGCGCTGCTGTCGCCTGGTCGATCTGTGCCAGCTGCAACTGCGCCGCATCGATGGCGGTGGCCACGTCGGTCAGAGAATCCGCGTCGATGTCGGCCCGGGCATACGCCGCCGGCGCCTCGGGCAACGCAATGGCCGCCAGATCCGTGCGGTATGTCTCGACCGCGGTCAGCGCCGCATCCAGTGCGTCCGGATCGGCGATCGCGATCACACCGGCGTCTTCGGGCACCTCGGTCCATCCCGGCGGTATGTCAGCCGGGTCAGTCACCTCACGCACCTGCTGCAGCTCGGCAGGCAGCGCGGCCGCGGCAGCATCCGCCTCGGTGATCGACTCGGCAAGTCGGGCGTGCGCCGACTCGAGGCCTGCCATCGCACTGTCGATCGTCTTCTCATCGGCCGCCAGCGCGCTCAGCGCATCATCGGCAGGGCTGGCCGTTGCCAGCTGCACTCCCCCGATCGCTCCCGTCACCACCAGGGCCGCCACCGCGAGCCCGCCGGCGACGACGCTGAACGCGTCGAAGCGCCGCCGACGGCGTGTATCAGGACGCGAGACCGGCGGCACCTCGCCGAGCGGGCGCGCATCGGCGACGGCGCCGTCGACCATCGCCACCAGCGCCGGACGAGCGGATGCCCGATGCGTGCGGTCAAGATCAGCACGCCGGTCACCGAACATCGCATCGAGCCGGCGCACCGTGTGGTGGTCGTCGACGACGGGCGCCGCGGTCTGGCGCGGGCCGTCGGGAAAGAGATCGTCAAGAGTCGTCATCGGTGTGTGTGCTCGTCGGTGTTCGTCATCGCGGATTCCGGTGTCGGCGCCGACACCCGGTAGCCTCTGAGGATACTCGGGGGAACGGCCCCGTGGCCCGCCGACCGGGAGCACGATGGACCTGCGCGACTACATCCGCGTTCTGCGACGACACCTCATCGTCGTGATCGCGGCGACGCTGATCGGTCTGAGCGCGGGCACCCTCGCCGCCCTGCTCACCCCGCAGCGTTACGAAGCCTCGACGCAGCTGATGGTCGCCGTCGACACCGGCGACAGCGCCTCATCGTGGGAGATGAACCAGGCGAACAGCTATGCCCAGCAGGTCGTCGAGAGCTACCGCCGGGTACTCACCAGTTCGCTCGTACTGCAGCCCGTCGTCGACGACCTCGGTCTCGACCTCACCGCGCAGCAACTGGCTTCCGAGGTCGATGTGGGGGTCGCCACGCGCGGCGTGATCCTCACCGTCACCGTCACCGACGCCAACCCCGGCCAGGCCGCACGCATCGCCAACGCCATCGGCGACAGCTTCTCGACCGTCATCACCGACCGCGTCGAACAGCGCGACGGCGCCGCCTACAGCATCCGCATCGTCCCGCTGCAGACCGCCACCGTGCCCACCACGCCCGCCGCACCCAACGTGCCGATGTACATCGCCCTCGGCACGCTCGTCGGCCTGGGCGCCGGCATCGGCATCGCCCTGCTGCGCGGCACGCTCGACCGACGCATCCGCCGAATCGAAGACGCCGACAGGGCGATCGACGCGCCCGTGCTGGGCGGCATCGCGCTCGACCCGAAGGCTGCCTCGCGCCCGCTGATCATGGCCAACGCCCCGCGCGACCCGCGCGCCGAGGCCTACCGCAGCCTGCGCACCAACGTGCGATTCCTGTTTCCCGCTGACGACACCGGCGTCTTCGTCGTCACCAGCGCCGGCCCCGCCGAGGGCAAATCGACCACCGCCGCGAACCTGGCCATCGCGCTCGGTGAAGCCGGCTACCGGGTCGCCCTCGTCGACGCCGACCTGCGCAAGCCGCGCGTGGCAGGACTGCTCGGCATCGAAGGAGCGATCGGGCTGACCGACGTGCTGATCGGCCGCGTCGCGATCAACGATGTGATCCAGCGGTGGGGCCGCGGCACGTTCTTCACCCTGCCCGCCGGTACGATCCCCCCGAACCCCGCTGAGCTGCTCGGGTCCGACGCGATGCGCACGCTGGTGGCAGATCTGAAGGCCGCCTTCGACGTCGTCATCATCGACGCACCCCCGGTGCTGCCCGTCACCGACGCCGCCGTGCTGTCGCGCCTGACCACCGGTGTGATCCTCGTCGCCGCTGCCGAGGTCACCACCACCGATCACCTGGCCGCCGCCGCCGATCGCATCACTGCGGCCGACGGCCGTGTACTCGGTGCCGTCGTGACCATGCTGCCCGTCCGCGGCGCCGACAAGACGGCTTACGGCACCTACGGGTACGGCGCACTCGCCAAGGCCTGACATCAGAATGCGCCCGGCCGGGTGTGTGAGAATCGACAGATTGATCAAAACGAGGGGGAGTTGCGTTGGAGCTTCGCGACTACGTGCGCATCCTGCACAAGAACTGGATCCTGATCCTGATCCTGCTCGTGCTCGGACTCGCGGGCGGCGCCGGGTACGCGGCCCTGCAGGCGCCGAAGTACGTCGCATCCACTCAGCTGTACGTCTCGGTGCGCACCGAGGGTGCCGCCACCGGTGACCTCGTGCAGGGCACCACCTTTGCCCGGCAGATGGTCACCAGCTATGTCGACGTGATCAACACCGCTCTCGTGCTCGACCCGGTCATCGACGAACTCGGCCTCGACATCGCCGCCGGCAAGCTCGCCCCGCAGGTCTCAGCATCAGCGCCCCTGAACACGGTGCTCATCGACATCTCTGTCACCGACGGCGACCCCGAACAGGCCGCAGTCATCGCCAACGCCGTCGCCGACAGCTTCACCGACGTCGTGCAGAGCACTCTCGAGCAGCCCGCGGCCGAAGGCGGCGCCAGCCCCGTGCTCGTCACCGTCACCGAACCGGCCGTCGCGCCCACCGCAGCCGCCAGCCCCAACGTGCGCATGCTGATCGTTCTCGGCGGCCTGCTCGGCCTGGCGCTCGGCGTCGGCATCGCCATGCTTCGTACGGTGCTCGACACGCGCATCCACACGCTGCACGACCTTGAAGAGATCACCGACCGTCCCATGCTCGGCGGTATCGCCTTCGACCCCGAGGCGCAGAAGCGCCCGCTGATCGTGCACGCCGACCCGCGCAGCCCGCGCGCCGAGTCATTCCGCAGCCTGCGCACCAACCTGCAGTTCCTCGATGTCGAGGGCGGCCCTCGGGTGTTCGTCGTCTCGAGCGCCGGCCCGGGTGAGGGCAAGTCGACCACCACCGCGAACCTGGCGATCGCACTGGCCGAGACCGGGGCGCGCGTCGCCCTGATCGACGGCGACCTGCGTCTGCCCCGCATCGCCGACTACATGGGCCTGGAAGGCGGCGTCGGACTCACCGACGTGCTGATCGGGCGCGTCGATGTCGCCGACGCCCTGCAGAAGTGGGGGCAGAACGAACTGTTCGTGCTCACCAGCGGACGCATTCCCCCGAACCCCAGCGAGCTGCTCGGCTCGGCCGCGATGAACCAGGTGCTGCAGCCCCTGGGCGAGTACTTCGACTACGTGCTCATCGATGCCCCGCCGCTGCTGCTCGTCACCGACGCCGCCGTGCTCGGCAAGAAGACCCGCGGTGTGATCCTGGTGGCCGCATCGGGCAAGTCGAAGAAGCAAGAACTCGCCGGCGCGGTGCGCACGCTCGAGACCGCCGGCGTCGACCTGCTCGGCACCGTCGTCACGATGCTGCCCACCAAGGGCCCCGACAGCTACGGCTACGGCAGCTACACCTACGGCGCGACCCACACCACCGAGCAGGCCAAGCCCGAGCTGAGCCGCGCGCAGGCCAAGCCCAAGCGCCGCGCGACCGCCAAGGTCTGACGGCCCTCACACGCCGGCGAGGATCCCCTCGCCGGTCAGCTGATCCAGGGTCGACTGCACGATCGCACGGGCGTCGCCATGCGGCGGGTCACCGAACTCGTCTGTGACCGCGGTGACGACCCCGTCGAGATCGTGACCGGCGCGAAGCGCGTCCCACACCGCCGGGGCGATGCCGTCGAGCACCTGCACACGCCGGCCGGTGAACAGCACCGCACGGTCGCCGAATCGCACTGCATCGAGCACGGGCGACGCGGTGTACCGCCCCCCGAGCACCGTGCCACCCGGAGCCGGGACCGCGTGCCACGGCTCGCCCTCACGGCGATGGTCGAGCAGTCCCGGCACGAGCGGAGTCACCGACTCAGCATCCGAATACCGCAACCGTGTGAAACCGCCGATGCGGTCGGCCGTCACCGCGAGGGTCTGCAACGGCGTGGGCAGGTCGGCCAGATAGCTCATCTGCGGCACGACCTCGGCGACCGCATCGCAGAAGTCCACCGCCTCGACCGTGGGGGCCACGACCCCAGCATCCCGGTCGAGGATCGTGATCGCCGACAGCTGCAGACGCGCATCATCGGCATCCACCAGGCCGAACGCCCGCGGCGCGACCTGCTGTTTCGGCGCGCCCCGCCGCACCACCGACAGCGGCTTGCGGTACGACAGCACGCGCCCACCGGGTTCTGCCCCGACCGTCTCATCCGAGACATACCCGAAGTGCTGCCCGAGCGTGCGGCTGAGTGTCGTCTTGCCGCGCCCCGACGGCCCCACGAACGCCGCGACCCGGCCCCGCGCATCGGCGACACCGGCCGCGTGGAACATCAGCAGCTGAGCACGCCGCTTTCGCAGCGCCGCGAGCGTCACCTCGACGGTGAGCCGCTCGGCCATGGCGTCCGGTTCGCGCTCGGCGGTGACGGGCACGACGGCATCCGGTGCTCCTGGCGTATGCAGCGCCGCATCGATCCATGCGCTGCGCACGGCCTCGACGGTCGTCGCGGGCAGATCATCGTCGAAAGCGAACCGCACGCGGGTTCCGAGAGCGGCGACATCGAACACGTTCGTCATGCGCGCGACTCCCCCTGCTCCCCGATCGAGCACCTGCTCTGAACCTACTACAGCGGCGCGAGAGCTCTGCCGGGCGGGGCGACGGCAGGGCAGGATGGGAGCATGACCGACGTCGAACGCCCCGCCCGGTGGCGACGCATCATCGGCAGCGCCTGGTTCCACCTCGCACTGGCGTTCGTGGTGGTGGGCGCGCTGCTGTCGTTCGTCGCGAAACCGTACTGGGTGCCGTCGGGCTCGATGGAGCAGACCCTGCTCGTCGGCGACCGCGTGCTGGTCAACCGCCTCGCCTACGTCGGCGACGCGCACCCGAGCACCGGCGAGATCGTCGTCTTCGACGCGGACGAGAGCTGGGGGTCCGGTGCAGACCTCGACGAGGGACCGGTCAAGAGCGTGCTGCGCCGGCTGGGCGAGCTGAGCGGATTCGGCCCATCCGGCACCCACACCCTGATCAAGCGCGTGATCGCCGGCCCGGGCCAGACCGTCGCGTGCTGCAGCGCGGAGGGCGCGGTGACCGTCGACGGCGAAGCACTGGACGAACCGTACGTGTTCGAAGACTTCCCGTTCGAGCCCGGCGCACTCGACTGCACGACCACACCGGCGTCGCCCCGGTGCCTGCCCGAGGTGACCGTTCCCGAGGGACGCTACCTCGTGCTCGGCGACCACCGCTCGCTGTCCGCCGACAGCGCCCAGCACTGCCGCGGCGGCACAGAGAACGACGGCGGATGCTGGCTGTGGGCCCGCGACGAAGACATCGTCGGCCGGGCGATCGTCATCCTGTGGCCGGTGTCCCGCTGGGGCGGCTTGTAGCCCGGGCGGGACGCTCGCCGTGCAGACTCTCGTAGATGTCACCGACGAACGACTGGATCTCTTGGGCCCCCGTCACCGGCCCGCCTGCGAGCAGACCGTCCAGGCCGAACAGCACCGCGGAGGGCGTTCTGCTCGTCCCGATCGACTGGCTCACGTACCGGTGCGGGTCATGCAGGGATTCGGGTTCGCCGGTCTCAGTCCACGCCGAATCGCCCGGGTCCTGCGACAGCAGCAGGCGCACGCTGACCTCGGGCAATGTCGCACGGATCTCGTCGAGGCTCTCGTAGACATCGACGCACGACCCACACCCGGGGTTGAGCTGCAGCGCCAGCAGCGGGCGCCCGGTCATGCTCAGCGTGCGCAGATCGGTCAGCTCGCCTCCGGCGAGCGTGACCGGCACGGCGGGAGTGCGCGAGCGGATGTAGTCGAGGTCGTCGTCGGATGCCGGTGCCCCGGCCACCTCGCTGATCCCCGGGTCGGCGGTCGAGGTCTCTTCGGGTGTCGGCCACATCGTGATGGCGACCGTGATCGCTGCCGCGAGCAGGCCGAGCGCCCACAGCCAGCGGTCGCCGCTGAGCGCCATCAGCGGGCCACCCCACAGCGGATTCGCCCAGGTGGTCGCGGCGACCGTGGCGGCGAGCGCCACGTACCAGGCGTTTCGCGTGATCGTCGCACCGGTGACACGCTTGCGTACACCGAAGCACGCACAGCTGGCGTCGGCGCCACTGCGCACGATGCGGGCGACGAAGACGAGGTAGCCGATCATCAGCGCGAGGGCGACGATGGCCGCGAGCTCGCCGAGCAGGCCGCCGAGCAGCGCCAGGGCGAGACCGAGCACGATTTCGCCCCACGGGTGGAACTTGAGCAGCCAGGTGCGCCGGAACACTGCCGGCACACCGAGATCGGCCCACCCGGCGAGGTCGTCGGGCCGGCGGAGCTTGGCGACTCCGCTGGCGATCAGCACGGCGGCGAGCAGCAGCGGCGGAATGACGGTCAACGGTCCTGGCACGGAATCATTGTCTCGCGAATGCGACCCCGCGGCGCCGGTCATGTTCTCGCTTCGGGCATC
>NZ_JBBDGM010000013.1:0-100189 GCF_037204185.1 Microbacterium bandirmense
ATCCCTGGCCGGCGGCGCCTGAGCCGTCGCGCCCCTGAGGTCGCGGTGTCACTGTCGGCACCGCGACCTCTGTCGTTTCTGGATGAGACGCAGAAGGCCCGCGAATACAATCGCATTATGAGTGGAGCATGCAGCTGATGAGTGGAACGCAGAGTTACTGGTACACCCTGTCGACGCAGTCGGTGGTGCGCGCGGACCAGCGCCCGACCGAGGACTCGATCGGCCCGTTCGCGACCGCCCAGGAGGCCGAGGACTCGCCGGCGCTGCTGCTGGAGCACGCGCGCGCCTGGCTGGAGAGCGAAGAAAGCGAGCCCTACCGCGCGATGGCCGAAGACGACGACAGCTCCGACTACCTGTGATGGCGGCGTGAAAGCCGCGCGGCGCGCTGCGGCACCCTTCCTCCTGGTGCTCGCGGCCGGGTTGGCGGCGTGCGCGCCCGCGATGCCGGAATCGGTCGTCCCCGGGTCGGTGATCACAGTGGGCTGGTCGGGCGACCTCAGCTCGGTGAACGCCGCGGCCGCGCCGACGACGGGGAACCTCGACATCGCGCAGATGGTCCGGGGGGACTTCGGCGATGTGGTCGACGGCGAGTTCGTACCCGATGAGGGGTTCGGAACCGTCTCGATCGTGAGCGACGACCCCTTCACGGCGCGGTTCGACCTCGCCGAGCCGGCGTGGTCGGACGGCATCCCCCTCGACGCTGCGGACCTGCTGCTGGGCTGGGCGGGCGCGTCGGGGTATTTCCCCGCCGTCGGCGAAGACTCCGGCGCAGACGAGAACGGGGCCGCCGCCGAGGCACCCGCCGTCGAGAAGTCGGATGCCCCCGTGCCGGTGCTGGACGAATTCGCCCGCTCCATCGAGGTGACCTTCCCGCAGCCCGTCATCGACTGGCAGCAGGCCGTCGCAGCGCCCGTGCCCGCGCACATCCTGGGCAAGCACGCGTTCGGGCTCGACGATCCCATGCAGGCCAAGCAGGCGGTGATCGCGGCGATCCGTGACGACGACCGCGCCGCACTCGATGAGATCGCCCAGGCGTGGAACGAGGCGTTCACCCTGCCCGAGGACGGTGAGCTCTCGGCTGATCTGCTGCTGTCGAGTGGTCCGTTCCAGATCGCCGAACTGGACGGCGGCGAGTCGGGGCAGACGGTCGCGCTGACGCCCAACCCGGAGTACCGCGGACTGGTGACTCCGAACGTGGCTCGCATCGAGCTCGTGCCTGCGGGCGATGACCCCGTCGCCGCGCTGGGAGACCGGCTCGACGTCGCGCAGGTGGTGCCGAGCATCGCGAACCATGCGCGGATCGGCGAGCTCGAGCGCAAGGACTTCACGGTCACCCCGACGCACGACGGCACGATGTGGGCGCTGCTGCTGGAGCCCTCCGGGCTGTTCTCGCAGCACGATGCCCGTGCGGCGTTCATCCGCGCGCTGCCCGCGAACGCGCTGTCGGCCGGCGGCGCCGGCGAATGGGCATCCGCCTACCCCGACACCGTGTCGATGGTCGCGGCCCCCGGCACCCGCGCTTATGACATCGTCAGCGAGGACTCCGGCTTCTCGCAGACCCTGGGCACCGCTCCCGATGACGCGGCGCTGGAGCGCGAGAACGCGGGGCTGGCCGATGGCACGCGCGTGTGCGTGCTCTACGACCGTCGCAGCGAGTTCGCCACCGGCGCCTTCGCCGCCGCGCGGGAGGTTGCGAAGGAGGCCGGCTGGCGCATCACCGACTGCGGCAGCGACGACTACGCCGGTGCGCTCGAGAAGAGCCGCTGGGACGCGGTGATCGCCCGCGTGCCGATCCCCGAGAGCCCGGTGCAGATCGCCGCGCAGTGGGGCAGTGGTGCGCCGGCATCCATCACCGGTCAGCAGGATGCCGACCGCGATGCGCTGATCGAGAAGCTCGCCCACACCACCGACATCTACGAGGCGCGTGAAGTGCGCGCGCAGATCGAGGCGACGATCGTGCGCGCCGCGGTCGCCCTGCCGATCGCGGCGAACGGGCGCGTCACGGTCACCGATCGCGATGTGACCGGCATCACGCCGCGCAACGGCGCCCTCGCCCCGCTCACCTTCGGCGCGGTGCAGTGGGCGGTGCAGTGAGGCCGAGCTGAGGGCACTCGGACGCGGCAATGGGTTGTACTCCCCATCGCGCGTGCCGCGGCCACGGCGGTAGCGTCGTGTGCCGGAGGTGGTCGCCGTGGGAATGATGCTGCCGAACGAGCTCATCTGGGTGATGGACAAGATGGGCCTGGAATGGCCTGACATCGATGAGGATGAGGTGCGCAAGGCCGCCGCCCTCGTGCGCGGGTACCAGGGCGACATGGAGACTCTCGTGCAGGCCGCCGATCGGCGCATCAACGGCCAGATTGCCACGGCGATGCGCGGCCAGACCGGCGCCGCACACGTGAACGGCTGGAACCGCAACCGCTCCGAGAACGTGCAGCAGCTGCTCGACCTGCTCGGGCCCGCCGCGGTGGGCATCGACGCGGCTGCCGGGATCGTGCTCGCCCTCAAGATCAAGGTGATCGCCGAGGTCACGCTCACGCTCGCGCAGCTGATCCCGCTGCTCGCGGCCGGCCCGTTCGGCGCCGGCGGGGCGGCGCTGCTGATCCTCGCGCGCAAGAAGCTCTTCTCGATGATGATGGAGGCGACCCTCGAACAGGTCATCAACGAGCTGCTGCCCCTGGCGATCGAGCCGCTCGTCGACCAGGTGCCGGGTCTCGTGATGGCGCTGCTCGACGCCCCCGTCGTCGAGAACAACATCGGCGACGTCGACGAGTTCTTCGCCGACCTCGAGGCGCTCGACCAGGCCGCCGCCGACATGGACGCGCACGCCGATGACGTCGAGGAGCTCACCGACCGGCTGCTCGCCGACCTCGCCAACCTGCAGATCTCGGGGGACTGAACGATGTCGATGAAGAAAGTGATGCGCGACCTGATGGACGCCGTCGAGGGAGCCGGCCACGAGTTCAAGCGCGGGTTCTCCGGTGCGTTCCGCAAGCGCGGTGGGAAGCATCGTGCGGACGCCGACACGATCCGCGGTGTCGATCGCCGCAACCGCGACTACGAGCCGAAGCACCGCAAGGAGAAGCCCACCTCGCACGCCAAGGAGTACGACGTGCTCAAGGACGTCACCCGCGGCCGCGAGTACCAGCTGTCCGGCAAGAGTCCCCGTCACCGCGACCCTGATTACGACCCGGCGCGCGACTTCGGCCGTTCGGTGGGGCAGAGCATCCGCGATGTGCCGGGCGACGTCGTCGACGAGATCAAGGACTCTCCCAAGAAGATCCCGCAGCAGGTGCGCGAGGAGCTCTACGAGGATGCCATCGGCCAGGACGATCCCGATGCGTACGGTCGCACGAGCACGGGCGACATGCGGTTCCTCGCGCCGGCCGGCGAGGCCGGCGACCTGAGCGGGCTCAGCATCGCCGAGATCGAACAGCGGTTCGACCTCGAGCCCGGTTCGCTCGACGGCGCGACCTTCGAGGTCAAGAACGTTCCCGACTCGCGCTTCGTGAGCATCGAGATCGACGTACCGGGCGACTGAGCGCCGTACACGTCCTCCGGCTGCACTGGTGCGCCCGGGTAGTGTTGCAGGGCAGGACGAGGAGGGTCGTCGGTCGTGACGACCGCGTTGGGAGATGCAGGGATGGATGCAGTGGCGCGGATCTACGCGGCCAGTGAACTGGGCGTGCTGTCGATCACAGCGCCGGGTGAAGCCCACCCCCGGGTCGAGTACGTCGGCGGAGAGCTGTTCGTCGGGCTGAACCACGTCGGTGACGGCTCTTCGGTCACGCAGGGGGAGGCCGAGACGTCGGCGCAGCCGTTCGTCGAGGCGGTCGCCGCAGCCGTGGCATCCGCCGGCGCGATCCCCACCGCGAACGAGGGCGTGATCCTCATCGAGGACGAGGCGCTGGCAGCATCCGTCCTCACCGACCCCACCCGACTCGCCGCAGTGACGCTGCCCGGCGGACCGGTGCTGTTCGCACTCGCTCGGCAGCGCGTGGCGGTCGTCGGCGCCGACGACGAGGCGGCCGTCGGCCGCGTGCTCGACCTGGCCGAGGAGCTCTTCGAGGCGGAGGGGCCGCTGGTGAGCGCCCACCCGGTCGCGCTCGTCGACGGCCAGTGGGCGCGGCTCGACTGGCTGACGCGCTACCCGTCACTCGAGATGCGCATCCAGCGCGTGCTGCGCCTGTTCACCGTGCGCGCGTACGAAGCGCAGGGTGCGGCACTGCAGCGTCCCGACGTGCGGTACCTCGATCCGAAGATCCAGGTGCTCGAGACCGGCGTCACCACCACGTTCGCGGCGTGGCCGAAGGGCACCGCCTCACTGCTGCCCGTGGTCGACAACGTGATCATCGCCGACCCCTCCGGTGCGCTCAGCGTGGCAACGCTCGGACAGTTCCTCGACGCGGCCGGCGATGCGGTCGTGCGCACGGGACTGTCCCCCGCGCGCTACTTCATCCCCGGCGAGCAGCCGACGCCATCGGAGTGACGCGTGGATGGGCACTGGTGCCCATCGACCGATCCCCACCCGGCTTCTAGTCTGACGGTGAGCCGGAGGCGCCGGCGCACGAGGTGAGGGTGACGTGGGCGATGTCGAGATCTTCTACGCGGAGCTGAACAGCGCATCCGGAACCGTGAGCACCGCCGTCGGCGATCTGATCCTCGGCGCCGCTGATCTGACCGGCGACGACACCGGCATCGACAACCCGGCATCCAGACCGCTGCTGCGCCTCGAGATGCACCGCCACCTCACCGAGCTGTGCACGGCCGTGCGAGCACGCGCCGAAGCGGCTTCAGAGCTCGCCGCGTCCACGCAGCGCATCGCCGACCGGTACGCCGACCTCGACGTCGAGTTGACCGGGCGGAACCCATGACCCTGCGATCGCCCACTCACGGCTACGCGCTCGAGCGGATCGCGGGCGACAGCGGAACGATGTCGTGGTGGGCGGGCCGGCTCACGCAGGTGCAGGACCAGCTCGACGACCTGCACACCTCGGCCACCGCGGTGCAGAGCCTGCCGGGTGTCGGGGACTCGGTCACCGCCGCGCGGAGCCGCGCGGGCGATCTGCTCAGCGCGATCACGCCCGATTCCGATGCGGCGGCACTGCTCGCCCGGGTGATGCAGGACTACGCCGACGCCCACGACCGATACGCGAAGCCCGCGAACGACCTGGTCGAGCAGATCGAGACGGCGCACGTCACCTGGATGCAGGCCAGCGCCGAGGCCGCTGAGGCCCGCCGCTGGGCCGTCGCGGCCGAGAGCGCGCTGAACTCGCTCGTGGGCGATACCGTCTTCGACGACCTCATCCTCGGCCTCGCGGACGAGGCGGAGGCACTGAGCACGACCGCGCAGCAGAACCTGTCGACGCTCTGGGGCGAATACGAACGGCACCGGTCCGGATGGGAGCTCGCCTACGATGAGGCGCTCGCCGCCCTGGCAGGCGGCTCCGGCGCGACACTGTCGGCCGAGCACCGGCAGCTGCTCGAGCGGATGCTGGCCGCGGACAGCCCCGACGAGGTGCAGCGGCTCTGGCGGCAGCATCCCGAGCTGCACGACGAGCTGCTCGACGCGCACCCCGAGCTGCTCGGCAATCTCGACGGCATCCCATACGACGACCGTGCGCGGGCCAACCGGGCACATCTCGACGCGCTGCTCGCCACCGAGCCGCCCGGCGAGCATCGCGACGACCTCGAGGCGATCAAGCGCGCTCTCAACGCCGAGGGCGATCCCCGCCCCAGCCTCATCAGCTTCGATCCGACCGGCTCGGAGCAGGTCACGGCGGCCATCGCGTACGGAGACCTGGCGACAGCATCCGAGATCAACTCCCTGGTGCCGGGCATGAACAGCAACGTGCGCGACCTCGCCGCCTGGGGCGAGGCCGCCAAGGCGCTCAACAGATCCGTGGGCCCGGACTCGGCGACCGTCGCCTGGTTCGGATACGACTCGCCCAACCTGCTGGAGGAGCCCGGCATGGGCCGCGCGAAAGACGGTGCCGCGGCCCTGTCGTCGTACCTGGAGGGCTTGCGCGCGCTTGCGCCGAACGCCGAGATCAACGTGATCGCCCACTCGTACGGCAGCACCACGGCGGCGCTGGCGATCGGCTCGCAGCCCGACGGACACGGCGTGACCTCGTTCATCGCGGTCGGCTCGGCGGGGTTCCCCGGTGACGAGACCGTGCGCGAGAACCTCACCAACGGCCAGCCGCCGCAGATGTACGCGACGCTCTCCGAAGACGACGCGGTGGCCAGAATCGGTCGGGCGACCGCGCCGAACCACTCGGTCTCGCCCGAGACCATGACCGGCGTGACGGTGTTCGACAGTGACGGCGGCGTCGATCGTGACGGCGGGGAGCTTCCCGCGGCCACCGGCCACGACGCCTTCGGCCCCGGTGCGTACCTGGAGCCCGGCTCGGAGTCGTTCTACAACGTCGGCGAGATCATCCGCACAGGCGAGCCCGGCACCGAACGCCAGGGCGAGGGCAGCACCGAGGGGTTCTGGGACCCGACCAACTGGTGGATCAGCGATGAGTACTCGTTCATCGACTTCTGAGTGAGGATGGACAGGATGCGCGAGTCGATACGACGGGGACTGATGGCGGCGATGGCCGTCGGAACGGTGGTGGCCATGACCGGATGCAGCGTGGCGGATGCGACTCCGACCGGAGACGCACTCTATCGCGACGGCGAGCGCAACTTCGTCGAGTACGCCACCGCGATGCACTCGGTGATCATGGCCGTGCACACCGGCGACTGGGTCGTCGACACGTACGGGGCGTCGCCGATCGAGTGCGACACCGAGGCGGGTGCGAGCGGATACACGTTCTCGTGGGTGCGGCTGCTCGCGCAGGACGACATCGACGTCGACGCGGTCGTCGCCTCGGCGACGGCGGCCTTCGAGGCGGTCGATGCGGATGCCGGCACCGCGACCTACGGTGAGGGCGATGCGCAAGAGGTGAACGTGATCGGCACCGGCGGATCGGTCGGTCGTGGTGTGGTGACCATCCGCCCCGCACGGGGGCAGATCGAGGTCACAGCCACGCCCGGGTGCTTCCCCGGCAGCGCCGCCGACCTCTCCGACATGGTCTTCGGGGGGCTGGTCTACGACACCGCCTGGCAGCGGTTCCCCGCGGTCGAGGGGCCGGACTGGCAGCCGCGGTTCTACTTCCCCGAAGACACCAGCCCGGTCTACCGCGAGGCGGACGGCACGCCGGTGCAGCCGCCGCCGACCCCGGCGGAGTTCCCCGTCGCGCCATACGGCGATTAGACGGGGGCGTGTGGGAGGTTCCGCGGGCGCGCCTGCAGGTCATGGCAGGATGGGTGGCAAGGGGGGTCTGCACGTGACAGAACCGAATGCTGGAACCACCGTCGGAACGGCAGCGACGTCGACTGGGATCGCGCCGCTGCGCCTGGAGTTCGCCGGCGAGTGGCACGACGTCGATGCCGGGGAGCCGTTCGTGATCGGCCGCGAGGGCGACCTGTCGATCGATGACAATCCGTACCTGCACCGGCACTTCCTGCAGCTCGACCACCGCGACGGGCTGTGGTGGCTGGCCAACGTCGGGGTGCGGCTGGCTGCGACGGTGTCGAGCGCAGGAGGCGCCGTGCAGTCGTGGCTCTCGCCGCAGGCGAGCATGCCGCTGGTGTTCGAGCGCAACGTGATCGTGTTCACCGCCGGTCCCAGCACCTACGAGCTCAACCTGCACACTGAAGCGGCGCCCTATGAGGTGTCCCACCAGGTGGGGGCGTCGATGAGCGGCGAGACGACGGTGATGCCCGCGCGGTTCACCCCGCTGCAGAAGCAGCTGATGGTCGCGCTCGCCGAGCCGATGCTGCGCAGGGAGGGGGTGAGCGTCAACGAGCTGCCCTCGTCGAGTGCCGCCGCGGCACGCCTGGGCTGGACGCTCAGCAAGTTCAACCGCAAGCTCGACAACGTCTGCGACAAGCTCGATCGCATGGGGGTGCAGGGGCTCCGGGGCGGACCGGGAAAGCTGGCCACGAACCGTCGCGCGCGCCTGGTCGAGTACGCGGTGACCTCGCAGGTCGTCACCCGCGCCGACCTTCCGCTGCTCGACGACGAGTCGCTGCGCAACCAGCCCGACACCGACGACTGACGGTGCGGATCGCGGGCGCTCAAGGCCCGGCGCTCCAGGCTGGGCGCTCAGGCTCGGGCGCTCAGGCCTCGGCGTCGGCGAGGTGACGAGCCTGGTGCCCGAGCACCTTCACCATGATGCCGTGGCGACGCAGCTCGGCGACGGTGCGTGATTCCTCATCGCGGTCGCGTCCCAGCGCGTGCACGTTGGCGACGACCAGCACATCACCGCGCTGCAGCGTCTCGATCAGGCGGGCGAGGCGATCGCCCCAGCTCTCGAGGATCTCGGGAGACGGGTGACGGAAGCCCTCGATCGGCACCCCGAAGCGGGTGAGGTCGGCACGCTGCTGCGTGACCGACGGCATCCCCTCTCTCGCCACGACCAGGCCGACCAGACGGGCACCGTCTGGACGGGCCGACCACCAGTCGTGGTCGGCGTTCGCCAGGCACTTCGGGCAATCCGCTGCGGCATGCGGCAGGTGCAGCGGGCTCGTCAGAGCCACGTCCATCCCGGCATCCGTCGGGTTCATCGCGTCGGTCATCGCCGCACCTCCAGCATCCATTCTGCCCGATGCCGGGCGCGTACTGGGCCCCTGAGTGGGCCGTGGGGCGCGAACGGTCAGAGCACGCCGAGAGCGCGCACCGCCTCGCGTTCGTCGACGAGCTCGGCCACCGACGCATCCACGCGCGCCCGTGCCCACTCGTCGAGTTCCAGACCCTCGACGATCTGCCAGGTGCCGTCGACCGCGCGCACCGGGAACGACGTGACCAGCCCTTCGGGCACGCCGTACTCGCCGTGCGAGACGACACCCGCGCTGGTCCAGTCGTCGGTGCCGCGCACCCAGTCGCGGGTGTGCTCGATCGTCGCATTCGCGGCGGAGGCCACCGACGATGAACCGCGCACCTGGATGATCTCGGCCCCGCGCTTCGCCACCCGGGGGATGAACGTCTGCTCGAGCCATCCCTGCACATCGCCCACGCGCTCGCGCAGTGCCTCGATCACCGGATGCCCGTCGACCGTGGCGTGCGAGATATCGGGGAACTGCGTCGCCGAGTGGTTGCCCCAGATCGGCACGCGGCGGATGCTGCCCACCGGCACCTCGAGCGTCTGGGCCAGCTGTGCACGGGCGCGGTTCTCGTCGAGGCGCGTCAGCGCGGTGAACCGCTCGGCCGGAACGTCCTCCGCGGCCGATGCCGCGATGAGTGCGTTGGTGTTGGCGGGGTTGCCGACGACGGTGACGCGGATGTCGGATGCCGCATGCGCGCCGATCGCGGCGCCCTGCGGCCCGAAGATGCCGGCGTTGGCGGCCAGCAGATCGCCCCGCTCCATGCCCGGCCCGCGCGGACGGGCGCCCACCAGCAGCGCGACGTTCGCGCCGTCGAATCCGACGGCGGGATCGTCGGTGACCTCGACGTGCTCCAGCAGCTCGAAGGCGCCGTCCTGCAGCTCGAGCGCCGCACCCTCGGCGGCGCCCATGCCCTGCGGTATCTCGAGCAGACGCAGTCGCACCTTCTCGTCGGGTCCGAGCATGTCGCCCGCCGCGATGCGGAACAGCAGTGCGTAGCCGATCTGTCCGCCGGCCCCCGTGATCGTGATCGTCGTCGCCATGTCATCCAGCCTATTGCGGTGCTTCGGTCGCATCAGCGGTACCTTTTCTGCATGACCTTCAATCCCGATGCCGACATCTCCGGCAACACGACCCGGCGCCGGGGACGGGGCGCGGCCATCGGCGGTGGCGTGGGTGTCGGCGTGATCGGCATCCTCGCGCTGCTCCTCGGGCCCGTGCTGGGCGTCGATCTGTCGGGTCTCGTCGGTGGCGGCACGGCGCCGTCGGGTGGCGGCGCGAGCACCGAGGGTGCACTCATCGAATGCAAGACCGGCGAGGACGCCAATACGAACGACGACTGCCGCATGGCCGGTGCGGAGGTCGTGCTGAACGACTACTGGGAGCAGCACGTCGACGGCTACGTCGCCCCGACGATGACGGTGGTCGACGGGCAGACGCCCACGCAGTGCGGCACTGCGTCGAACGCCGTGGGGCCGTTCTACTGCCCGCCCGAGCAGGGCGTCTACATCGACCCGGACTTCTTCGACATCATGCGCCAGCAGTTCGGCGCCTCGGCCGGCGAGCTCGCACAGCTGTACATCGTCGGACACGAGTGGGGCCATCACATCCAGAACATCACCGGCGTGATGCGCGATCATCCGAACAACGGCACCGGACCCGACAGCAACGGCGTGCGCATCGAGCTGCAGGCAGACTGCTACGCGGGCGCCTGGCTGGGCGATGTCACCGAGCTGGAGGATGACAACGGGGTGCCGTACCTCGAGCCGCCCACCGAGGCGCAGCTGCGGGATGCTGTCAACGCCGCCTACGTGGTGGGCGACGACCACATCCAGCAGCAGTCCGGCGGCTTCGTCAGCCCCGAGAGCTTCACGCACGGCAGCAGTGAGCAGCGCAAGTACTGGTTCGCCAACGGCTACCAGAACGGTCTCGGCGTCTGCGACACCTTCGCCATCCCCGGCGACCAGCTCTAGGTCGTCGGCGCCACAGCATCCGCCACACTTTCCTGCATCTGCGCCATCGATCGATGGCGCAGATGCAGGAAGATGTCGCGGTTGCCCGCCAGGTCAGGCGCGCAGCGCCGCCAGCAGGGTGCGCGCGAGGCGGAGCAGACCGCCGTGCGCGCGGAACCGCGTGAGGCCCTCGCTGACCCGCGCGCCGGTGCGGGCCGAGACGAACCACGGGGGCTTGGGGAGGATGCTGCGCACGCCGCCGCCGTTCACGATGGGCAGCGACCGCGGGAACGGGCGGAACGGGCCGCGCACCACGGAGCGCTCCACGCCATCGAGCAGCAGGGCGTTGTGCACCACGCCGATGCCGCTGCCCACATCGTCGATCGTGTTGCCGGGGAAGGCGCCCCAGGTCATGGTCGGCACGATGAACCCCACGGCGGTCCAGGCGTTGATCGCGACCGATCCGTAGCGCAGTTCCGCGATCACACGATCGAAGCCCGTGCTCATCGCCTTCTCGGTCACCGGATCGATCAGCACGTTCGCGCCCAGGGTGCCGGCCAGCTCGTCGTTGGCGTGCGCGACGGCGGCATCGAGGAACGTCTGCCCGGTGCCGTCGAGTTCGACCACGCCCAGCACGGGGGCGAAGTACTCGGTGGACTGCACGGCATGGGCATCCGACCCCTCGTCGACCTCGACGAGCAGCCGGTCGGCGAGCACCAGAGCATCCGGGTAATCCTCGGCGGCCTGCTGCAGGCGCTGCGGCGCGCCGGGGTACCAGAGGGGGCGCTCGGGTGCCGAGGCGTACGCCCGGCGCAGCGCCGCGCGGAACTGATCGGCCTGCGCCCAGTCTCGCGACACGATCACCACCTGACCGGCGATGCAGTTGTGCCCGCAGTTCTGCAGGCGCATCGTCGCGATGTGCTCGGCGTGAAAGGTGAGGTCGGCGTCGGTCCACGCACCGGGGACGACGATGATCGGCGAGACGCCGCCGAGCTCTGCGGTGATCGGCTTCTTCAGCAGGGGGCGGTTCTCGCGACGACGGCGCTTGGTCGCGGCGGCCTGCGGCCCCGACGCAGGACCCCACACGATCGCATCGAACGTCGTCGCCGCACCCGTGATGTGCACGTGGTCGAGGTCGGGATGACCGGTCAGGTAGGCGCCGACCGCTGCGCCGCCGCGCACGATCCGCAGGAATCCGGGCGCGATCAGCGGAGCCAGCGCCCGCTCGTACACCGGAACCAGCGGGTCTTGCGTGGGATTGACCTTCAGCAGCACGACCCGGTTGTGGGCGAGCAGCTCGTAGAGCGTGTCGAGCACGGGGATCGAGGTGACGTTGCCTGCGCCCAGCACCAGGCCGACGCCACCCGGGACGTCGGGGGTCAGCTGGGCGAGTCCCGCGCTCTGCCGAGCGGTGTTCGGGGTGATGCCCGGCTGCAGCCAGACCTCACCGGAGTAACCCGACAGCAGCAGCTTGTCCATGCCGGTCACCGGGAACGATTCCACGCGCGTGCGGCCGCCGGGGGCGCGCCCGATGGAGATGCCGTCGAGGGCACCGCGACCGGCGGCGAGCTTCTCGAGCGTGTCCGTGTAGGCGTCGAGCGCGCCCAGCACCGAGTACGGTCCGCTCAGCCACTCCTCGCCGCGCAGCGCATGGTCGCGCGTCAGCCCCTTGGAGTCTGCGGCGGTGTTCGCCCAGTCCTCGGTGGCGGCGGCCACCGAGGTGCGCAGTGCTCTCAGCAGCGTCGCGCGCTGCGAGAGCGTGAGGCTCGCCCAGGTGCGGGATCCGGTGCGCAGCTCATCGATGTGCGCGTCGAGGGCGGCGCGCTCGTCGGCGTCGAGCTCGGGGGATGCTTTCGCGGGCGCGGCTGTGGAAGTCATCGTCGTCTCCTTCACCATCGTGCCCAGCGTATCGGCCGCAGGGTGGCTCAGATGAGCGAGAGCTCGCGCAGCTTCGCCTCGACGTCGGTGTTCGACGGCTCGACGTGGTGACTGGCGTCGGGGTACACGACCACCGGGATGTTCATCCGACCCGAGATCTCCTTCGCGACGTCCGCCGCGGCGGGGTCGGCGACGAGGTCGACGTAGGTGTACTCGATGCCGAGCTCGTCGAGCTGCTTCTTGGTGCGGCGGCAGTCGCCGCACCAGTCGGCGCCGAACATGGTGATGGTGTCGGATGCTGGGGTGGTCATGCCTCCAGCCTACGGCCGGTTCCAGGGCACGGGCTCAGTGCCCGGCGTCAGAGCACCTTCGACAGGAAGTCCTGCGTTCGGGCCTCCTTCGGGGCGTCGAAGATCTCGGCCGGCATCGCCGTCTCGACGACCTTGCCGTCGGCCATGAACACCACCCGATCGGCCACCTCGCGGGCGAAGCCCATCTCGTGCGTCACCAGCACCATCGTCATGCCCGAGGCCGCGAGATCGCGGATCACCTGCAGCACCTCGCCCACCATCTCGGGGTCGAGTGCACTGGTGGCCTCGTCGAAGAGCATGATCTCGGGGCTCATCGCCAGGGCCCTGGCGATCGCCACGCGCTGCTTCTGACCGCCCGACAGCGAGGCCGGCCGGGCGTCGGCCTTGTCGGCCAGTCCGACGCGGGTCAGCAGCTCGAGCGCGCGCTTGCGGGCATCCGCCTTGCTGAGCATCCTCAGCTCGAGCGGCGCGAGAGCGATGTTCTCGAGCGCGGTCATGTGCGGGAACAGGTTGAAGTGCTGGAACACCATGCCCACCCGCTGACGCACGCGGTCGAGGTTCTTGCCCTTCGCGGTCGCGATGTTCTCGCCGAGGATGAGCACCTCGCCGCGGGTGACCTCCTCGAGCCGGTTCAGGCAGCGCAGCAGCGTTGACTTGCCCGAGCCCGATGGACCGATCACCGCGACGACCTCGCCGTTGGTGACGGTCAGGTCGATGCCGGTGAGCACCTCGTTCTTTCCGAACGACTTGTGCAGCCCGCGCACCTCGATCGGATCGCCCGGCGCTGTGGCGACGGGACGCGTGTAGGTCTGTTCGCTGTTCGTCATGCTCATTTCCCTACTTGTTGAACTTCTTGTCGAACCAGTTCGAGAGCACCGTCAGCAGCCAGATCACGACGAAGTACATCGCGCCGACGACGAGCCAGATCTCGAACGAGCGGAACGTCGAGGCGATCACGATGCGGCCCTGGTAGGTCAGCTCGGCGAAGCCGAGCACCGACAGGAGCGACGTGTCCTTCAGCGTGATGATGAACTGGTTGATGAGGTTGGGCGTCATGATCTTGAACGCCTGCGGCATCACCACGCGGCGCATCGACGGGGCCCAGCCGAGACCCAGCGAGCGCGAGGCCTCCATCTGGCCGGGGTCGACCGCCTGCACGCCACCGCGCACGATCTCGGTGATGTACGCACCGGCGTTGAGCGACAGGGTGATCACACCGGCGGTGAGCGCATCCAGCGGCTGGCCGGTGACGGCCGGCACGCCGAAGTAGAAGAAGAACGCCTGCACCAGCACCGGCGTACCGCGGAAGATGTTGACGTAGGCGCCCGCCAGGAACCGCAGGAACGGGTTGCTGGAGAGCTTCAGGATGCCGAACAGAATGCCCAGCACCATGGCGAACACGATCGACAGCGCGGTCGCCAGCAGTGTCAGCAGCAGGCCCTGCATCAGCGGCGAGAAGGACGACTGCAGCAGGCTCCAGAAGGAGTTGTCCTCGTCGGGGGCGTCCTCGATCGCCAGGTAGCGGTCGATGATCATCTGGTACACGCCGCTGTCCTTGGCGTTCTGCAGGCCGTCGTTGAACATCTGCAGCAGCTCGGCGTTCTGACCCTTCAGCACGGCGAAGCCGTAGTCGGCCCCGGGCTCGGGGTCGGTGACGATCTTCAGCGGCACGTTGCCCGAGGCGATGCCGAACTGCAGCACCGGGGCGTCTTCGAACGTGGCGGCCGAATTGCCGGTGGCCACGTCGTTGTACATGTCGGCCGAGTCCTGGAAGGCGTTGACCGAGAAGCCGATCTCCTCACCGAGCTGCTCGGCGAAGTCGTAGCCGACCGTGCCGGTCTTGACGGCGACCGTCTTGCCCTCGAGGTCCTCGTACGAGGTGATGTCGCTGTCGGTCGCGACCGCCATCTGCACGCCCGACTGGTAGTACGGGTCCGAGAAGTCGAAGGTCTGCTTCCGCTCGTCGGTGATGCTCATCCCGGCGATCACACCGTCGGCCTGGCCGGCGGTGACGGCCGCGAGGGCGGCATCGAAGCCGAGCGGCTTGACGTCGACGGTGAAGCCCTGGTTCGCGGCGATCGCCCGCAGCAGGTCCATGTCGATGCCGATGTTCACGCCGTCGACCTGATAGATGAACGGAGCGAACGTGGTGTCCGTCGCGATGACGAACTCGCCGTTGGTCTTCGGGGTGTCGATCGCGAAGCCGGGGTGCGTGGGCAGTTCGCCCGGCTCGCCGATGTCGATCGTCTCGTTGCCGAGTGCGGCCAGGCCGTCGCCGATGCCGGCCGCGTCGGGGGCATCCTCACCGAGGTAGTCGTCGAGGATCGCCTGGTAGGTGCCGTCCTCGATGAGGTTCTTCAGCCCCTCGTTGAACGCCTCGCGCAGCGCCTCGTTCTCGCCCTTCTTCACGGCCATGCCGTAGCTGGACGCCTTCTCCTGCTCGGTGACCGTCTTCAGATCGACGTTGCCGGTCGCGATGCCGTAGGCCAGGATCGGGTAGTCGTCGAAGGTGGCGGCCGAGTTGCCGGCGGTGACGTCGTTGTACGCGTCGGCGGCGTCCTGGAAGCCGGTGACGCTGAAGCCGTGCTCCTTGCCGAGGTTCTCGGCGAAGGCGAAGCCCTCGGTGCCGGTCTTCGCCGAGACGGTCTTGCCGGCGAGGTCTTCATACCCCTGGATGCTGTCGTCGTCGGCGGCGACCGCCATCTGGATGCCCGAGTCGAAGTACGGGTTCGAGAAGTCGAAGGTCTTCTGCCGCTCCTCGGTGATCGACATTCCGGCCATCACGGCGTCGGCCTGCCCCGCGGTGACAGCGGCGAGTGCGCCGTCGAAGCCGAGCACGTCGATCTTCACCTCGAAGCCCTGGTCTTCGGCGACCGCGTTGATCAGGTCGATGTCGATGCCGCGCAGCTCGCCGTCGCGTTGGAACTCGAACGGTGCCCAGGTCGTGTCGGTGGCGATCGTGAAGGTCTCTCCCTCAACGCCCGATGAGGCGTCGGCGGGCTTGGTCGCCGCGTTCGCGATGCTGACCGCGCCACCGACGGTGAACAGCAGGATGAGCAGGGTGGTGATGCTCGCAAGCAGCGGGATGCGGTTCTCCCGCCACCAGTTCGCGGGTTGTCTGAGCAGGGTCATGGAGTCCTCATCATCGTCTTCGACCGTTTCCTGGCTCGTGCAACCTTACACAGGGGGTCGTGGCACGATGGAGTGCTGGGTGCCCGCGCAACAGGGGAGGACACGGATGGCTGAAGCCGTCACGGTGATCGTGCCCACCTTCAACGAGCGCGACAACGTCGAGCAGCTGGTCCGCCGTACCGCGGCCGCGCTCGCCGGGTTCCGCGCCGAGATCCTCTTCATCGACGACAGCACAGACGGCACGGCCGACGAGGTCGCGCGCGTCGCAGCATCCGCCTCTCTTCCCGTCCGCGTCATCCACCGCGAGCACAACACCGGCGGCCTCAGCGGCGCGGTCGTGCTCGGCCTGCGCGAGGCCGCGCACGACGTCTGCATCGTCATGGACGGCGATCTGCAGCATCCGCCCGAGCTCGTCACCGCCATGCTCTCGCGCTACGCGCGCGGCGACGCGGACGTCGTCGCGGCCTCGCGGTACATCGGCGGTGGCGACTCGGCGGGCCTCGGCACCACGATGCGGCTTGGGGTGTCGAAGGCGGCGACGGCGATCACCAAGGCGATGTTCCTGCGTCGGCTGTGGCGCAGCAGCGACCCGATGACCGGGTTCTTCCTGGTGAACCGCGCCCGGATCGACATCGACGTGCTGCGGCCGCAGGGGTTCAAGATCCTGCTCGAGATCCTGGTGCGCGCGGGGGAGCGGCATGATCTGCGCATCGCCGAGGTGCCGATGGCGTTCGGCACCCGCCAGCACGGCCACTCGAAGGCGAGTCTGCGGCAGGGGGCGACGTTCCTCGCGCATCTGGCGCGTCTGCGCTTCGGCAAGATGGGCCTGTTCGCGCTGATCGGCGGCATCGGCGCGATCGTGAACATCGGCATCATGTGGGTGCTGGTGAGCGCCGGCACGGACTACGTGCTCGCCGCGATCATCGGCGCCGCGGTCACGATCATCGGCAACTTCGTGCTGCAGGAGCTGTTCGTCTTCCGTGTCGAGCGTCGCGATGCGTCACGCCTGTGGGTGCGGTTCACGGCTTCGGTGTCGTTCAACAGCATCGAGGCTGCGCTGCGTATTCCGGTGATGGCATGGATGGTCGAGGGGTGGCATATCTCGAGTGTGCTCGCCACGGCGATTTCGCTGGTGGTCGCGTTCTTCGCCCGGTTCCTGTTCCATGCGCTGGTCGTGTACGCGCCGCGCCGGCGCGGAAAGTCGGATGCCATCGCCGAGCCGGCCACCGACACGGCGGCCATGCGCGTGCTGCGCGCCATCGATGCCGAGGCGATGCGCCCCGGCGAGCTCTGAGCGGGGTGCTGGGGCTGGTGTGCGTGTTGCCCGGGTGCAGGACGACTGGCGCCGCTGTCAACCCCCTGTGTGGCGTGACGGGATTCAGCCAGTATGAATCAGACGCCGCGGTCACCGGCCGCGCGACGAAAGGAGTCCTGCCATGAGCATCGGAACCGGAATCGTCCTGTTCGTGATCGGCGCCATCCTCACCTTCGCCATCAACGTCGAGGTCGCATGGGCGGATCTCGACCTGATCGGGTACATCCTGATGGGCGCGGGTGTCGTCGTCTTCCTCATCGGCATCGTGATGCTGGCGCGTCGTCGCCGCACCGACGTCGTCACACGGACCGACACGGCCCCTGACGGCACCTACGAGACCCGCCGCTCCACGCGGGAGCCCGGCGACGACGTGGTCTGACCCGTCCTCGTCCCGCCCCGTCCCGTCCCGTCCCGTGAGAAACCATCTTCCGTGTGAGAAACCATCCCTGAGGTGGTTTCTCACACGGGAAGTGGTTTCTCACAGGAGGACGAGCGCGATCCATCCGACCTACAGGTCACAGGCCCTGCCCGGCGTCCCAGAGGCGCTCGGTCTGGCCGGCCAGCAGGGCGTCGAGAGATGAGGCCTGCGCGTCGGTGAGCGAGGCGATGTAGTCGATGATGCCGCGGCCGCGCGCGAGGCGGTCGAGCTCGGCGCCGCTGCGGTCGACCACCAGGTCGGGCGCCTCGTGCCGCAGCCGGCGATAGTCGTCGGTGGCCAGGTCGACGAGGTCGATCAGGCGGCGCGGCGCGCGGCGCGCGTCGCCCGGATCGTCGAGCCAGGCGGTGAACCCGTCGACGAGCCGCACGAGCACGTTGGCCTGTCCGCGCTGGTAGACGGTGAGGTCTGGCCGCTCGAGGATGAACCGCTCGTGCAGGAACTTCAGCACGGCGACCTCGTGCCAGGCCTGTTGGTCGAGGCTGACATGCCCCGACCGGATGTCGGGGTGCCGGTGCACCTCGACCGACGACTGCAGACGGGCGATCCAGGCTGTGGTGAACCGTGCGAGGGCGCGTTCGCTCGCAAGCGAACCGTCGAACGGCTCGGCGACGAGCCCGTCGATCACCTCGGATCCGACCTTGGCGACCGCCTCGCTGAACGCATCGGCGTCGGCGATCCAGCCGTCCTTGCTCTGCAGCCGCCGCCAGAGCAACTCGAGCGAGTGCCCGGGCGTGCGGGTGTCGGCTTCGAGCGCGTGGGTGTCGGCTGCCCGCAGGCTCGACAGATCACGGTGCCACGACCGGAACTCGGCCGAGAGGGTCGCGGGGTTGAGGAGCCCGGCGCGGTAGAAGTCGTCGAGGTCGTGCAGGGAGTAGGCGATGTCGTCGGAGATGTCCATGATCGAGCATTCGACGGTCTGCTGGCCCGGTTCGATCAGTGGGTACGCCTCGAGGGCGCGGAGGGCGTCCGGCTCGTCGACCGCGTAGTAGTTGAACTTGCTGGCGCCGCCGCGGCGGGCGCCGCCGTGGCCGCGCCGCCACGGGTACTTCAGCACGGCTGCGCGCACGGCGGCGGTGAGGTTGAGCCCGACGCCGGGTTTGTCGTGCTCGTCGAGGCGGGTGAGGATGCGGTAGGTCTGCGCGTTGCCCTCGAAACCCTCGGTGAGCCCGAAGCGGGTGCGGGCGAGGCGGTCGAGGGTCTGTTCGCCGAGATGGCCGAAGGGCGGATGCCCGAGGTCGTGCGCCGCGGCGGCGGCCTGCACGACCACGGGGTGGGCGCCCCCGAGCTCGGCGACGATGCGTCCGCGCTCGTCGTCGCGGGTCGACAGGTGCGTGGCGATGGCGCGGGCGACGGCGGCGACTTTGATGGAGTGCGTGAGCCGGTTGTGCACCGCGAGCCCGGCGCCGGTCTGCGAGATCACCTGCGTCACGGCGGAGAGTCGCGAGTAGTAGGGGGAGAAGCGGATGCGCTCGACATCCACCCGGAACTGCGGGTGCCCCTCGGCGCGCTGGAACTCGTCCAGCGTTTCAGGGAGACGTCGCGCCTGGCGGGGATCGGTCGGATGCTGAGGCATGACAGTCAGTGTCGCATGGTGCGGACGCACCTCTCTTGCGCAACGGTGACCACCTCGGCAGGGTGTGCAGTGTGGAATATCCCGCGCGGCCGCGCGGTTTATTCAGGTGAATGAACTGAAGAAGGAGTTGCTGTGCAGAACATGCAGAAGGTGGCGGTGCTCGGCACCGGAGTGCTCGGCTCGCAGATCATCATGCAGGCCGCGTATCACGGCAAGGACGTGACGGCGTACGACATCTCGGAAGAGATCCTCGCCAAACTGTCCGATCGGTGGGAGTGGATGCGAGGGCATTACCGAAACGACCTGCCCGACTTCACGGATGAGAAGTTCGATGCCGCCATCGCGCGCATCACCACCACGACGGTGCTGGCGGAGGCGGTCGGTGACGCGGATGTCGTGGTCGAGGCGGTGCCCGAGAACCTTGAGCTGAAAAAGAAGGTGTGGGCGCAGGTCGGCGAGGCGGCGCCGGCGGGAGCCATCTTCGCGACCAACACGTCGTCGCTCATGCCCAGCACCTTCGCCGACGCGACCGGACGTCCGGAACAGCTCGGCACGCTGCACTTCGCGAACATGGTGTGGCGCGCGAACACCGGCGAGGTGATGGGGCATCCCGGAACGGATCCCGCGGTGCTAGATGCGCTCGTCGAGTTCGCCACGCAGATCGGCCTGGTGCCCTACCGCGTGCGCAAGGAGTCGCCTGGCTATCTGCTCAACGGCCTGCTCATCCCGTTCCTCGAAGCCGGGGCGCGGCTCTACGTGGGCGGCATCGGCTCCGTCGATGACATCGACGGCATCTGGCGCAAGGCGACCGGCTCTCCGCAGGGTCCGTTCGAGATCTACGACGTCGTCGGATTCAACGTCGCGTACAACATCCAGGCGAACAAGCCGCAGCCGAGCCCGTTCATCGAGGTGCTGAAGCGCGGCATCGACAACGGCAAGACAGGCATCGCCGATGGCGAGGGCTTCTACACGTATGACGCCCAGGGGCAGAAGACCGGCGTCTCGTCGCAGTTCCCGGAGGTCTGGGGCGGCTGAGCATCTGTTTCGTCTCGCGTATAGCAATTTAGCTTTAATGCTATATTGCTGGCATGACTGATGAGACGAACAGCGTCTTCGAGGCCCTCGCGCATCCGACGAGGCGGCAGATCCTGCAGGATCTGAAGGACGGCGAGCAGGCTGCGGGAGAGATCGCGGCGCGGTTCTCAGTGAGCGGCCCGACGATCTCGCGACACCTGGGTCTTCTGCGGGGTGCCGGATTGATCACCGAGCGTCGCGATGCGAATCGCATCCTCTATTCCCTCGCCGAAGAGCGCCTCGCGCTGTCGGTCGGTGACTTTCTCTCGACAGTCTGTCCCGAGCAGATCGTGTTGCGTGAGGTGCGTCGCCGGCGAGGGCCGGCTACCGGCGACGTGGCGGTGCAGCCATGACCGTTGTGCGCGGGGTCCGTGCGCACCTGCGTCGCCGCCTGCTGGTCAGCTACCGGATCGATCCTGAGGTGGCCCGCACGATCGTGCCGGCCCCGCTGCGTCCGCAGCTGGTGGCCGGTCAGGCGCTGGGCGGGTTCTGCGTGCTCGGTCTCGAGGCGATCAGACCGAGGTGGATGCCCGCGACGCTCGGACTGCGGTCGGAGAACGCCGCGCACCGCATGGCCGTCGAGTGGGATGCTAATGGCGCGACGCACACCGGCGTGTACATCCTCGAGCGGCACAGCACGGCCTGGCACGCGGTGCTGTTCGGCGGGAGGCTGTTTCCCGGTGTGCATCGGCGGGCGCGATTCACTGCCGTCGAGAGCGGGGATCGGTACGCGATGACGATGGATGCCGAGGATGAGCGTCTCGCGGCGGACGTCGAGGTGGGCGGCGACTGGCAGAGCGGGTTGTTCTCCACGCTTGAGGCGGCGTCGGAGTTCTATCGCTCCGGGCGCATCGGATGGTCGAGGGGGACGGACGGCATCGCGCTCGAAGCCGTCGCGCTCGCCGCCGACACGTGGTCTGTCGAACCGGCTCGGATCCACAGCGTGCACTCGTCGTTCTTCGAGTCGCTGCCCGCGGGTTCCGCCGTGTTCGACCACGTCGTGGTCATGCGAGATCTGCCGATCCGGATGGATGCGCCACAGGTGTCGGCGCTCGACCGGGAGGCCGCGGCGAGCCACGCTCGCTGACGTCACCCCGACACCGCTGTCAGTCGTCGACCTCGTTGCGCAGCACCGTGCCGTCGGCGGCGTCGAGCCGCACCTCGTGCTTGACCTGGGAGCCGTCGATCACGTCGCCCTCCCAGACGGTCGTGCTGTTGTCGGTGTCGAGGCTGAGGTCGCGGACGGTGCCTCCAGGTACGGCTTCGATCATCAGCTCGGCGGCTTCGGCGAAGTCGATCTCGGCTGCGGCGATGCGTGCCTGGTGCTCGGCCCGGTCGTCGGCGTCGTCCGTGTCTTGCCGGGGGCCGCTGATGACGGTGGTGCCGTCCGCGGAGATGTCGAGATCGTGCTCGGCGCCGTCTGAGGTGACCACCTGCACGTCCCAGGCCCCGTCGTCGTCGAGGTCGATGCTGACGAGTGTGCTGCCGGGAACGGTGCTGACCGCCAGTTCGCCCGCCGTGACGAGAGCGTCTATGCCCGTGATGAATCCGAACGTGGCATCCGGAGTGGGAGAGGTGGACGGGTCGGGCGAGAGCGTGGTCGGAGCCGCGGACACTGTCGCGGGCGCGTCTGTGGGAGCGGTCGAGGGGCTGCTGCAGCCGGTGAGCACGACTGCAGCGAGTGCCGTGGCGACGGCGCCGGCGATCATCAGGCGTGCTGCCGGACGTGCGGTGCGATTCGACATGTCTGGGCCTCCTCTGCGTGCCGTGCCGTCGGGAACCGAGGGCGGTGTGTTCATACTCCCATTGACTTTCGTCTGCTTGTAGGGACTTCTCGCGCGCATCCACCCGCTCATCCGCCTGAGGGGTTCTCGAGGGGCTTGCCGTTCTCGTCGGTGGTCTGATCCTCGAGGATCTCGTCGGTGTCCTTGCCTGTCCCAGGATCTTCGGGGGCCCCGCCGGACGCCGTGTCGGCCTCTTCGTCGGGGCCGGGTGTTCCGTGCGTGTTCTTCTTCGGATCGCTCATCGGTCGCTCCTGTTCGGTGGTCGTTCGCATCAGATCTCTCTGAGGCGATCGTGCAAGAGCGCCGCGTTCCGCCACAGGGCCTTGACAGGCTGGTGGTCAAGCCACGGTCGGCCCGGGCAGCACCTCGGTGAGCAGGTCGTCCAGCGTCACGACGCCGACCAGCAGCTCATCGCGGACGACCACGGCGAGCTGCACGCGAGCCCGTCGCATCCTCTCGAGCGCCTCGAAGGCGCCGTCTTCGGGAGCGACGGTCATCGGCGGCCGAGCCACCGTGAGCGCCGGCGTCGTGGCATCCGCTGTCAGTGTGTCGCGCACGTGCGCGACCGCGCAGTCGGGTCCGTCGCCGACGAGGATGCGCAGATGTCCGGATGCCGCGGCCGCCGCCTGCACGTCGGCGACGGTCGCCGTCGTCGGGACGCTGGTCAGCGCCCGCCCTTCGCGGACGATCTCGCCGATCGTCAACGTGCCCAGCGAGATCGCGTGCGCGATCGGCGCCGAATACTCGGTGGCGAGCGTGCCGGCCTCCTCGGAGTGGGCGACCAGCTGGCGGAGGGTGTCGACGTCCTGACCGCCTGCGGCGGCCTTCTCGACCGGCTCGACACCTGACGCCTTGACGAGACGGTTCGCGATGCGGTTGATCCACAGCAGGAAGGGACGCAGCGGCCAGGTCATCGCGCGGGCCAGGATCGACGTCGCCTTGGCGGCTGTCTCGGGGTGTGCGATCGCCCACGACTTCGGAGCCATCTCGCCGATGACCAGGTGCAGGAACGTGACCAGGATCAGCGCCAGCATGAACGCGATGATGTCGGCGGCGACGTAGGGCAGGCCCCACTGCTCGAACAGCGGCGAGAGCGCGTAGTCGATCGCGGGCTTGGTGATCGCACCCAGCAGGAACGTGCACACCGTGATGCCCAGCTGCGCGAACGCCAGCATGACCGTGAGCTCGTTCATGCCGCGCAGGGCGGCGCGTGCGGAGGCGCTGCGGTCGGCCTCGGCCTCGAGGCGGTGCCGGCGTGCGGCGAGCAGGGCGAACTCGACGATCACGAAGAACGCGCTGGCGACGATCAGCAGGATCGTGACGAGGGTGACCATCCACCAGCTCATCGGGTCACCTCCCCTGCATCGTCGGCATCCGATCGGTCGGCGTCGCCACCGTCGACCTGATCGCCGTCGATCTCGTGCAGCACCACTTCGACGCTCGAGGGCACGTGCCGCGCGATCTCGCGCACCGTCACATCGAGCCAGCGCTCGATGTGCAGGCCCTGCACGGCCTCGCCGGCCTTCTCGGGCAGTGGAATGCGCACGACGGTTCCTTCCGCGGGAAGGTCGCCGTGGGTGCTGACGACAAGACCGGCGATGGTCTCGGCGTCTTCGCGGGAGAGCTCGTGGCCGATGAGGCGCTCGATCTCGTCGAGGTGCACGTCGCCGGGGACGATCCAGCCCTCGTCGTCGGTGGCGACGATCTCGACGACGTCGAGATCGTGTTCGTCGGAGAGCTCGCCGATGACCTCTTCGGTCAGATCCTCGATGGTGAGGATGCCGTCGAAGTTGCCGTACTCGTCGACGACGCAGGCCAGTTCGTTGCGGGACTGCTGCATGCGCTGCAGTGCCACGGGCAGCTGCATCGACGTGGGCAGGACGACGGCGGGGCGCATCACGGCTGCGACCGTCTCGTCGTCGCCGCGGTCACCGCGGTCGCCGCGCAGCAGGTCGATGAGATCGATCACGCCGACGGGCTCGTCCTCGTCGCCGATCACGGGGTATCGCGTGTGGCCGGTGGCCATGAGCGCGCGTACCTCGCCGATCGTGGTGTCGGGCGAGACGGTGTCGACGCGGGAGCGGGGCACCATCGCGTGCTCGACGTCGCGCTCGGGGAAGTCGAGGATGCGGTCGATGATCACCGAGAGGTCGTCGGGCAGGTCTCCGCTGATCCTGGACTCCTCGACGATGGCTTCCAGGTCGCGGGCCGTCGCGCTCTCGTCGACGTCTTCGAGCGGTTCGATGCGCACCAGGCGCAGCAGGGCGTTGGCGGCCATGTCGAACAGGGTGATCAGCCAGCCGAAGGCGATCAGGTAGATGCGGGTGGGGAGCGCCAGCGCGCGAGCGAGGGGCTCGGGGCTCGCGATCGCGTAGTTCTTCGGGTACAGCTCGCCGAAGATCATGGTGACGACGGTCGCCAGCAGCAGGGCTCCGACGGTGCCGATCGCGATCGATACGGCGGGAGGGATGCCGATACCGCCGAGCAGCGTGCCGAGCGATGCGCCGATGAGCGGCTCGGCGACGTACCCGATCAGCAGGCCGGTCACGGTGATGCCGAGCTGCGCGCCCGACAGCATGAACGAGGTGCGCTTGGTGATCGCGAGCACGCGCCCGGCCTGGACGTCACCCTTGGCGGCCAGCGCGGCCATCCGCGACCGGTCGACCGACATGTACGCGAACTCCTGGGCGACGAAGAATCCGCAGGCCGCGATGATCATGAGAGTCAGCAGCGTGCCCAGCAGCAGCGTGAGCGCGGCTTCCCACATCAGTGTTCACCCCCTCGGTGCTCGAGGGGGGAGGGCGCTCGGCCCTCCGAATCAGGAGAACTGGTGCGGTGTCTCAATGCGGTCTTTCTCATGGAGTGACAGGGCACGACCAGAATAGGGCTCTTTGCCATCGGCCGGCTGTGAGATCGGAAGTCGGTGACCGCGGTTCGGCCGAGGGCACTGTGGAATAGTCGAAGCGGACGGGAGCGGATGGGCATGACGCCACCGACCCAAAGGGGCTCGACCGCACGCCACGGCCGGAACTCACATCGGCGAACGAGCGCCACGTCGACCGCGTCGTCGCCGGCCGCCCCCTGACGTTGCTCGGGGCGTGGGGCACGCTCATCACATCGCGGCCCTACCTGCAGGACCTGCTCCGCGGCATCCTGACGATGACGTCAGCATCGGGATGCGACTGGGTGTCATTGGGTGAGCCGACGAAGCACGGGCATCCGCGACACCCGCTGTATCAACCCGCGACCGCACCGCTGCAGCCGTTCGACGTCGGACGCTACACCGCTGTCGCTCGACCCGCTGGGCGCGCTCGGTAGGCGGGCCTCCTCGCGGCTGTCATGATGGTCGCATGCTCGCCGCGCTTCTGATCCTGGGGGCGTCGATCGTGATCGCGGCGAGTGCGGCGCTCATCGCGATCGGCGTCGTCATCGTGCGAGCGCGACGTCAACACCCATAGCGGGCTCATGATGCGTACGGCGTCTGCCGCCTCGTCCACGATCGAGCGGGTCACGGCCGATGCGGTCGATCACCGCGGCGCACAACGGGCTCACCGTTCGCCCGAACAACGGTGAAGGCTTCACTTCGAACGGCTGTGGATTCTGGGGGCCTGTCAAGTAGTGCCGGCCGTCGACAGGCAACAAGCCCCATCGCTCGGCGGCAATCGAGCCGAGTAGCGCGATGGTGGAGTGGCTCATGCAACATTTGTGTCCCGAACTGGATACAAAAGCTGCGGGCACTCGGTGTAACGGACCGTTGCACGAATGGTCCAGTGGATCGCTGGACTACTGCGGAGAATTCGCCAACGGGACGTTGGAGATTTGTCCAGCAGGCTGCTGGATCCTCTCAGGAACCCTATCGTGGGCGTCACTCGGCTCGGTGGGTGGGCCGTTCTGCGATGAGCGATCGCAATGATGTGGTGACGGTGACCCACTTCAGGGCCGTCGGCGAGATCCAGCCGGCCAGGTCGAGGGCGAGCTGAAGATCCCTACCGAGGTCACGCTGATGGATCGGCTCATGGTGGGCGGCTCGGTTCCGCACGTAGTTGAGCTGCTGCATCCCGAAGGCCACGTCCTTCTGCCTTGTGCGGAGATCCGGATGCCCGAAGGGAAAAGCGGCATGGGTTGAGGGGACCCAGAGCGAGGTCAGATAGCGGGATTCCACCAGGTAGCGCCAGAACCCGAGGGAGAGCTCTGCGACGACGCGACCGTGTACCTCATCACGCTTTCCTTTGCGTGTTGCCCGGTCGCGCGCCTGTCGGAGGTCCTTGAGTCCTCGAGCATCGACGGGAATCGTATCGAGCCAGGATGCTCCAGCCCGCTTCCGCTGCGCCCAATCGCGCAGCTGTGCGTCGAGCGCGTTTCGCGTGATCACTTCGACCATCGACGTCAGCTCCATGACGCTGGCGGCAGCGCGCATGTTCCATTCGTAGAGTTTGAACGCGTCGGTCGTCGTGCCTTTGGTGGCGCGAACGTACGAACCGAGGCGCTCGGCGGTGACGAGGGGGAGGAGCGCGTCGTAGTCCTCAGGCGTCAGGATGCCGGCTCGGTTGACATTCAGGACCCTGGTCGTAGGCTTGTTCAGGAAGACCCCGGAACGATCACTGGCAATGGCCACATCGCCGGGGTTTCGTCTTGCGCGGTACCGTGAGCCAGCTCGTCGTACCGTCCGGAAGACTGCCGGCTCCGAGGGCTACTGCCCGCCGCCAACTCGAGGTTACAGTGCGTCTCCGACAGCGTCAGCGACCTCGATGCCGGCACAAGACCGGCACACGCTCCACGAGCAGCGCGTTCTCGTCTCGCTTCGCGGGCTCTGCGACCGAGCGAGCGAAGCGCGTTTCGTCTCGCTTCGCTCGCTCAACGACCGGGAGAGGCGGTGCGTTCTCGTCTCGCTTCGCGGGCTCTGCGACCGAGGGAGCGAAGCGCGTTTCGTCTCGCTTCGCTCGCTCAACGACCGGGACCCACGAGGACAAAGCAAAACCCCCGCGATGTAGAAGCTACGCGAGGGTTTCTGGGATCACTGTAATGATGATCCTTGTGGCTCCGACCGGCATCGATCCGGTGACCTTTCGATTATGAGTTTCGGTCTATCAAGGGTTTCTGCGGACTTGCAGAATCTTCGTTCAGCCCTGATCAGCGTTGCTTTTCGCAATCACGCCTTGTTGGACAGTGTCGCTGTTTATGCGGAATAGATGCGGAGTAACGGGGGAGTCAGTGATGACGCACCGTCGGTGTCCGAACGACCGCGACCTCGGCGGGCATCAATGATGCAATCAGCGTCTAGTGGCGCAGGAAGCCAGTGCGCCCGGTGACGAGCGCGAGTGCTGTGGCGCGTTAGAAAGCCGGAACTTGTCCTTCTCGAGCAACGCAAGTACAAGCTCACCGCGAGGTTGGCGCTGGTCCAGGCGCTGGCCTCGCCAAGATCCGTCTGCATTGCGAACAGCCGTGCGCCGGGCGCCAAAATGGCACCTCCCGGCAGCGACAACCGGTCGCGGCCGCCCGCGGCCGCGTCGTTCAGGAGGACCCGTCCGGTCGGTCCGTTTTCGCGGACTTCAACTTGGGCGCTCGGCAGGGCGCCCTCAAGGAGAAGCGTTCGGCTCCAACTCGAGACGGGGCCGATGGTTCGCGGAGTGCATAGCGGCATGGCGCTTCTCCTGCCATCGCGAGGCGGGCTTGCCGTAGCCCAAAAAACACGCTTCGATGGCACGAACTTCTACACCATGCAGATGGCGATACAGATCCCCACCCCTACGGACACCGCCCGGGTGCATAGGACTCAAACAGCATGCTCTTTGCCTGCCACGTGTCGCTCCCACAGCTGCAGCCCACGTCGTCAGCACAAAGCCATTACATGACGCCGCCGACGTATCGGGCGACATTGACAGGCCGATTGCCGATCTGGCAGCACCGGAGGCTCTCTCGCGCGCGTCACGCGCTTCGAGCAGCAGTTCGAGGACGTCATCAGGATTTTGAACACCGGGGACGGCAACCTGAAGGTCCATGCCGTCCACGCCGACGAGGACCACCATGAACTCACCAGAGCTCGCCGAGCCCCGGACAGAAACTCGTCACCCTGCGCGCATGACCGAGGCCACCGCTATGCTCTGGCCATGGCACTCAAGTACCTTGGCGGCACCCTCCCTTCGTTTGGCGTATATGCGATTGTGTCTGGGATGATCTCGCGGATTCCGACCGGGACCTGGGAGCTGAACGCAGAGACCGTCGAATCAGTCGACATTGCCGGCGCTGGCAAAGAGTACAACTATGCAGCCGGTGGGGCGGGGATGATGGCCGGAGCAATTGTCGCGGGCCCGGTGGGAATGCTGGTCGGAGGATTGGCGCCGAAAGCGTTCAAGAAAGATGTCGTCCAGTTCGTCATCCGCTTCCGGGACGGCAATGTCGCCCACTTCGCCGGGTCTCCGGGTGACTACAAACGAGCGTTGAAATCTTCCTATAGGCCGACGCTGGCCACATCCCAGCCCATGCAAGCAGACGCAGCTGATACCTCAGAGAAGTCAGAGGTCGAGAAGTTGCGCGAAGAGGTGGCGGCCCTGCGTTCAGCTCAGCAGCGGCCATCGGCACCGTTGTCGAAGGAGCCGGGGTCGGCGCCAGTATCGAAGGAACCCAAGCCTGCGCCGGTGCCGAAGGAACCCAAGCCTGCGCCGGTGCCGAAGGAACGCAAGCCACCATCTCGCGTGTGGTTTGAGGACTTCCCGGCGCCATCGTTCGAGCCACCAGTAGATGGCGAGAGCACAGAGGAGAAAAGGCGCCGCGAGTCTGTGAACAAGAAGCAGCGCAAGGCGTACTTGGCGGCCTTGAAAGAGCACAGGAAGCGGTTCGAACGGGAGATCCGCAAGAGCACCATGAATCCGGTGAAGCGGTTTGAAATGATCTCAGAAATGCACACGGAGTACTTCGAGCTCCAAAAGCCCTAGAACACCTCTCGACCACTCTGACCTCACCGCACGAAGCGGCCCACACGGCGCTGAACCGTCATCTACTGGAGTGACATCACCTGTCAGTACTCGAAGAAGCTGCTGATGGTGACGGCGACCTCGACCGCGCCACTCAGTAGTGCTTCAGGATGTACTTCCATGCCGACGCCATCGGCTCGCCGGTGCGCGGCAGACCGTACCTCTTGAAGAGGGCGTTCAGCTCACGCTTGATCGCCTTCATGGAACCCTCCTGTGACGTCCACTGCGGGTGCACGGCGTGGTTGACCAGCTGGTCGACAGTCTTAGCCACTTCACTGACGAGCACTGTCATGCCCGACCTCATAGGATTCTCCCGGCGCACGGACGTGTCGGTGCTCGTCCAGGCGGCCATTGCGCACGCGCAGTTCGAGACCATTCACCCGTTCCCCGACGGCAACGGACGAACAGGACGTGGGTTCTTGCAGAGCATGCTGCGCCGCGGCCGGCTGACACGGAACGTGGCGGTGTCCGTGTCGGCGGGGCTGCTGCACAAGCTGGCGGACTCCTTCGATGCGCTCGAGGACTACCGCCAGGGCAACCCCGAATCGATCGTCAGAGCAGTGGCAGAGGCGGCGTTCGCGGCAGTGGGCAACGGCAGACGACTGGTCCCAGACATCCAGACCATCGCTCAGCGCTGGGACACGATGCCACCGCCCGCCGCGACGCGTCCGTGCACCGTGTGAAGGAGTAGCTCCTTCGCCAGCCGGTCGTTAGCGCCAGGAGCATCACTGCTGAGCTGGAGATCAGCGATGTTGCCGCGCATAATGCTATCGACCGCCTCGTTGACGCCGGCGTGCTCACGCAGATCAGCTCCGGGCGTCGCAACCGCATTTGGCAGGCGACCGAGCTCCTCGCGGCTCTGGACACCTTCGGTGCCCGCGCTCGGCGGCGGCGGCGCTGATACACGGCGCTGTAGTGCAGCCGCCGCGCAGGTGGAGTGACGAGATGGCTTCCATCCCGCGCATGACCGTGCTCTCTGTGAGGGAGCACACCACGCAACTGGACTCCTTCGTGCTAGGTCAAGCCCCGCGGAGTGGTGTAACTCGGTGTCCTTCGTTTTGATGGGTCAGGCGCTGAGTTCGAGGACAGGCCGGTCGATCGCCTCCGCTTCCGCATCGGTATCGGTATCGGTGTCGGTCTCGAGGGTGAGGCGGGGCTTGGCGAGGATGTCGAGGCCGAGGTGGCGGCGTCCTTCTGCCCATTCGTCGGTCTGCTCGGCGAGGACGACGCCGACGAGGCGGACGATCACGTCACGGTTCGGGAAGACCCCGACGCTGTCGGTGCGGCGGCGGATCTCCCTGTTGAGGCGCTCGTTGGGGGTGTTGAACCAGACCTGCGACCAGAGCACTCGGGAGAGAAAGCAAGAACCCCGCAGCCTGTCGGCTTGGCGCGGACGAGCTCGCCAACACGACGCTGGTAAAGTTACCAATGTCCGACCTGCTTGGTAAAGTTACCAGAATGCGAGACGCGCTCGACAACCCGTTCAATCCCGGATCCGATGTCATCCCGGCAGTGTGGGCGGGGCGGACATCACAGCTGAGCGACTGGCGCGACGTCCTGCGACCACGACGCATCGCCGGTCTGTACGAGCGGGGTCGCACCATCCTCGGCGAGCCGGGGCTCGGCAAGTCCACGCTCGTGCGCCGGATCGCCAAGGACGCCGCAGCCGCCGGCGACTGGGTGACCGACCAGCTGAGAGTCCCCTCCGGTGCCGACCCGCTCAAGCTCGTCGCCAGTGCCCTCCTCAAGCTGGCCGATGCCGCAGGTCTTCCGGCATCCAGAGAGCACCGGATCGCGGATGCGCTCTCCAGGGTCCAGGCTGTCGCCGTCTCGGGCGTAGGGCTCACCCTGCGCGACCGGGAAGGGCCCGAGCCCCACTCGGCTCTGACGGACCTCCTCGTAGAGATCGGCACCGCCGCTGCCCGGCGGGGGGACGTCATGGTTCTCATCCACATCGACGAGGTGCAGAACATCACCGACGGCGAGGCGCTCTCTCAGTTGCTCATCGCCCTGGGAGACGCGATCATCCACGAGATCACCGTCGATGTCCCCGGCGGCAGGATCAAGCGCAATCTCCCCATCGCGGTCTACCTCACTGGCCTCCCCGACTTCGAGGACATGGCGAAGGCCCGCAAGGTCGCCACCTTCGCCCGCCGGTTCAAGACGGAAACGCTCGAGCCTCTCAGTGATGACGACCTCTCCGCTGCCCTCCAGGAGTTCGTCCTGCAAGGGTGGGAGGTCTCGGACGGGGCCGGCGGCACCGTCCGCATCCACATGGAGCAGAAGGCCGCAACCGCGATCGTCGACCTGTGCCGTGGGGAGCCGTTCCTGTTCCAGCTCGCCGGCGAGCAGGCTTGGTACGCCGACACGACCCAGACCATCACGGTCGACGACGTCCGTCGCGGATGGCGCACCGCAAGGCGCGAGGCCACCGCCCACATCGAGCGCATCCTCGATCGGCTCCCGGGACGGGAGAAGCAGTTCGTCGAAGCCATGGCCGCCCTCCCTCCGCAGGAGCGCACCCTGAGCCGTATCGCCGAGGCGATGGGGCTCAGCAAGGCCACCGATGCCGGTACCACGTCGCAGCGCTTGGACCGCGAACGCGGCATCATCGACCGCGGCCGGCTCTACACGTTCCGGCACAGAGCGCTGGAGGCGTATCTGACCAGCGACTGGCCGGAGGTCTGAGCCATGGAGCTCGCCATCACATCGCCCGTCCGACCCGGTGCGCTGAAGCCCCGCAGCGTCCACTCCGCCTGTCGTCAGGCCCACATAATGGGAGGTATCCAATGACGCTGGTCGCTGAGGAGCTCATCGTGAAGTCGCGACACCGCGTGAAGACCTACGGCGAGGTGTTCACCCCGCGCTACATGGTCGATCAAATGCTCGACCTGGTCGCAGACGAGCTCGAAGACGGCCCCGACTTCGTCGACAAGACCTTCCTGGAGCCGGCGGCCGGGGATGGCAACTTCCTGGTCGCGATCCTGCAGCGCAAGCTCAACGCCATCGCCAGGGCTTACCCTTCAGACCAGTGGCGTGAGACGACCCTGTTCGCCCTCGCTTCGATCTACGGGATCGAGCTGCTCGAGGACAACCACCAGGACGCCAAGGACTCGATGCTGGAGGCGTTCGTGGGCTTCCACGAAGACCACGACATCCCCTGCACGCCTGACACAGACCTGTATCGCGCTGCGGCGTTCCTGATCGACGCGAACATCATCCGGGGGAACACGCTCACCGGCCTTGACTGGCAGGGAGACGATATCCAGTTCTCCTGGTGGCACCGCGTGCCCGGCAAGCCCGATATGGTGCAGCGAGAGCCCTTCACACTCGCATCGATGCGCAGTGAGGGCTTCGACTTCACGGTCTACGACCACTACGAGGCGTGCCGTATCGATCGGGTTCACGAGGGGATCAGCAGCGTTGCCTAAGCCGACCATCAAGACATTCAGCGAAGTCACACCGCTGATCTACTCCTGGACGACGCCGGATGTCCCGAAGTACGACGGCTGGGAGAAGATCGGGTACACCGAGCAGGAGACCGCCGATGCGCGCATCGCACAGCAGGCGTCCCAGATGTCGGTCGAGAAGGTCAAGCTCTGGTCGCGCAGGGCGCTGTTCACCTCTGAGGCCGGCGGCGCGTTCACTGACGTCGAGTTCCACGCGTTCCTCAAGCAGCACGGCATCGAGCGCGAGACGACCCCCAAGCGCACGGAGTGGCACCGCTTCGAGGGCGCGGCGAAGAGCTCGCTGGAGTACTTCAACGACTTCGCCGGCCAGGACTACACCGGGCTGTCGAAGTCAGACGATCCGAGCGACTACCAGCTGCGTCCCGAGCAGCAGGCCGCTGTCGACCTGGCTGTGCGCGCCTTCGGCGACGACCACGACGCCGTGCTCTGGAACGCCAAGCCGCGCTTCGGCAAGACGCTGACCACCTACCACCTCATGCGGACGCTCGAGCTTCAGAAGGTGCTCATCGTCACCAACCGCCCCGCGATCGCGAACTCCTGGTTCGACGACTTCACCCGCTTCATCGGACACCAGACGACCTACCAGTTCGTCTCCGAATCCCCCTCCCTCGCCAGCAGGTCACCGATGACCCGCGATCAGTGGCGCGCGTTCTCCCTCGAGCACCAGGACGACGATCCCCGCATCGTCGAGTTCGTCTCGCTGCAGGACCTCAAGGGTTCGAAGTACTTCGGCGGCTCCATCGATAAGCTCAAGGAGATCACCGATACGACGTGGGATCTGCTCGTCGTCGACGAAGCGCATGAGGGTGTCGACACCTTCAAGACCGATCTCGCCTTCGAGTACATCAAGCGCGTTCACACTCTGCACCTGTCTGGTACCCCGTTCAAGGCGCTGGCGGCCGGGAAATTCGGCGCCGAGCAGATCTATAACTGGACTTACGAGGACGAGCAGGACGCGCGCGAGAGCTGGGTCGACAATGGCGAAGAGAATCCCTACGCCCGTCTGCCGAAGCTGAACCTCTTCACCTACCAGATGTCCCGGATGATCTCGGACCGCCTAGCCGAGGGCGTCGCCGTCGACGAAGACGACGCGAACATCGACTACGCCTTCGACCTGGGCGAGTTCTTCTCAACGAAGGACACCAACGGCTTCTTCGTCCACGAGGCGGAGATCATCACCTTCCTCGACCGGCTCACGACCAACGAGAAGTACCCCTTCTCCACCCCGGAGCTGCGGGACGAGATCCGGCACTCGTTCTGGCTGCTGGACCGCGTCGCGTCCGCCAAGGCGCTCGAGCGGCTGCTGAAGAAGCACGAGGTGTTCCGGGACTACACGGTGATCCTCGCCGCCGGCGACGGTCGCTCCTTCGACGCGGAGGCCACCGACGCTGCAGCGACGGGTGCTTCCCTCGACAGGGTGCGTTCGGCGATCGCCACAGCAGAAGCCGCCGGCGGCAAGACCATCACCCTGTCGGTCGGCCAGCTGACCACCGGGGTCACCGTGCCCGAGTGGACCGCCGTGATCATGTTGTCGAATATGGCATCTCCGGCCCAGTACATGCAGGCGGCCTTCCGCGCTCAGAACCCCTGTACGTTCGAGCGCTCGGGGCGCCTCTATCAGAAGCAGAACGCCTACATCTTCGACTTCGCCCCTGAGCGCACGCTCACGATCTACGATCAGTTCGCCAGCGACCTCAACCCGCAGCCCACCAGCGATCGCCTGGCCCGCCAGGAGAGCATCCGGACGCTGCTGAACTTCTTCCCCGTGATCGGCGAGGACGCCGAGGGGCAGATGGTCGAACTCGACGCGTCCCAGGTGCTGGCGTTCCCACAGGTGTTCAAGGCCCGCGAGGTCGTGCGCCGCGGGTTCCTCTCGAACCTGCTCTTCGAGAACGTCTCCGGCATCTTCCGCTACTCCGAGCATGTGAAGGCGATCCTCGACAAGCTCCCCACTGCGGAACAGGGCAAGGTCAAAAAGAGCACCCCGATCGACCTTCCTGTGCCCCCGCCCGTCGTGGACGAGACCGGCACCGCGCAGGTCGACTTCGAGATGGTCATCAACCCCAAGGTCGCCGAGCTCGGGCAGCCCGTCTGGAGCATCGAAGACGTGCCGTCCGTGAACCCCGGCGACAAAGCCGCGGTGACAGCGAAGAAGATCGCCACCGCGGTGACCGAGCAGCTGCGCCCCAAGCGCGCAGAGCTCCGAGAGGAGTACGAACTCACCGCGAAACAGGTCGATCGAGACGAGAAGAACACCGAGCAGATCGTGCGTGCCAAGGTGGAGCGCGCCCTCGCGGAGCGCACCATCATGCAGCACCATCTCGATGACGAGATGAAGACAGCAGCCACCGAGGACCAGTTCCACGAGCTCGAGGCCAAGAAGGTCGAGCAGGAGAAGGCCTTCGAGCAGTCTCTGGTCGCGATCTACCAGGAGACCATGGAGTCCGTCGTCCCCGAGGTCGTCGAGCGCGAGGAGCGCAAGAAGGAGCAGAAGCGCGCGAACACCGCCATGGACGACGTGCGCAGCCACCTGCGCGGCTTCGCCAGAACGATCCCGATGTTCCTCATGGCCTACGGCAAGCCCGAGATCCGCCTGTCGAACTTCGACGATCACACCCCCGACGACGTCTTCGAAGAGGTCACCGGGATCACCGAGGAGGAGTTCCGCCTGTTACGCGACGGGCAGACGATCACCGAGCCCGACGGCACGGTCGTCACCATCCCTGGGCTCTTCGATGAGGAGGTCTTCGATCAGTCGATCCAAGAGTTCCTCGCCAAGAAGGCTGAGCTTGCTGACTACTTCGACGATGCGCAGACCGAGGACATCTTCGCCTACATTCCCCAGCAGAAGACATCGCTGGTGTTCACTCCGCCGGCGGTCGTGAAGCTGATGGTCGACACGCTCGAGACGGAGAACCCCGGCATCTTCAGCGATCCGGAGAAGACCTTCGCCGATCTGTTCTCCACCGCAGGTCTCTTCCTCATGGAGATCGTCCGCCGGCTTCACGCCGGTCTCGCCGACGCGATACCCGACGAAGACGTACGGCTCAAGCACATCCTCACCTCGCAGGTGTTCGAGATGAGCCACAACAAGATCCTCCACGAGATCACCCTCCAAGCCGTTTCCGGCGGTGTCCCAGAGCGCAAGGAGTGGATCGAGGCGTCCCGGCATTTCGTCGTGGGTGATCTCTCGACCATGACGGCCGCGGAGCGCGAGAGTGCAATCGACGACATGCTGACGGAAGGGCACTGATCATGGGCAAGAAGTTCGACGTCGTCATCGGGAATCCTCCGTACCAGGAGGAGGCGCAGGGGTCAGGGACCAGGGATACGCCCGTATATCACCGGTTCATGGATGCTGCGTACGAGGTCGGCTCGAAGGTCGTGCTCATCACCCCGGCGCGATTCTTGTTCAACGCCGGCTTCACGCCGAAAGCGTGGAACGAGAAGATGCTTGCCGACCCCCATCTGTCGGTGCCTCACTACGTGCCGAACAGCAACGACCTCTTCCCGGGCACCGACATCAAGGGCGGGATCGCCGTTACCTACTGGGATGAAGAGCGTGACGACGAGCCGATCGACACTTTCACGAGCTACCCGGAGCTCAACGAGATCCTCCACAAGGTGAACGCCACGAACGACGCTTCAATAGCCCCGACTATCACCAGCTCACGCTCATTCCGCTACACCGACGCGCTGTATGACCAACACCCGGAGGCTCAGGCGCTCCGTCCGGACGGAAACGCTGCGCTGGTGAACACGAACACCTTCGAGCAGTTCTCGTTCCTCTATCACGCGGACCATCCTCAGGATGGGCAGGAGTACGTACAGGTTCTAGGCCTAATCAAGAACCGTCGGTTCTCGCGCTGGATCCTCAAGGACTACATCACTGGCCCTGCGAGCTTCAGCAAGTTCAAGGTGGTAGTCACGGCCGCGAATGGTTCCGGCGCTCTCGGTGAGGTGCTTTCCAGCCCCCTTGTCGTTGAGCCGGAGGCCGCCGTCACGCAGACGTTCATCACGATCGGGGCATTCGATGTCGAGGCTCACGCTCAGGCGTGTCTCAAATATGTGAAGACGAAGTTTGCTCGCGCCATGCTCGGTGTCCTGAAGATTACCCAGCACAACCCCGCCAAGGTCTGGAAGTACGTCCCCCTGCAGGACTTCACGACGTCCTCCGACATCGACTGGGCTAAATCCGTCCCGGAGATCGATCAGCAGCTATACACCAAGTACGGGCTCGACGAAGCAGAGATCGCGTTCATCGAGGACAAGATCAAGCCAATGGAGTGAGGTCGCCTGACATCTGCTAAGTCCCGCGTGAGGAGCAGCCGATGCCGAACATGGCAGGAGGTAGAGGCATTCACCGTCCCGTTACGGGCGATGGGTTTTAGGTTCGACTTCTAATCGTCTCTCCTCTTCCAGCGACGCCAGAACGGAGTTCGGGTTGTCTCAATATCGTCCGATGCGGCCGGTGTCGTGACCTGCGCGTTCTCTGGCTCCGCGGTCTCGATCTCGGTTTCGGTGGGAAGGTGCGCGTTGCGGGGCTGACCGCCTTCGGGTGTTAAGTTGATCCTCCCTCCAGTTGTGGGTCCCACCGCTTCCAGAAACTCGCGGAAGCCCGGCTTAGGGCGGTAGGTCAGATACTTGGGCCCGGGATCGTTGCCGTCGCGCTTAATCTGATCTCGCCGCCACCAGATCGCCCATTGCACTTCGCGGAGCACAACCTCCGCCAGCGCCATGAGGTACGGCGCACCGGCCGCCGCCTGTTCGGAGGTCAGCTGGGCGTTCTCATCGACCCCGAGGACCCGCTTCTGATGGGCAACAGCCGCTTGATTGAGTGGCGTGTTCGCAGCCTCGGCGGCGGCGTGAGAGATCTCGGCTGTCGATGCCATTGGATCGGGATACTCCACACCCCAGCGCGCACCAAAGCTCTCAGCCCAGCGGAGATCATCAGGTTCGAGTTCGGTCACCTCGTCATTGTGTCAGCAGCCAGCGTTGCCTGCCCAACGGAGGCGTCCGCGAGGCCACGAAGCACAGGATGCAATGATGGGCCTGTGATTGATCTCGATCCCGAAGATGACGAATGGGCACGGGGCTTTGGCGCGTACTTCGGATGCTGGCTTCCGGATCCGCACACCTATGCTCGACACACGAGTGAACCCTTCATCGAGCTCGCGAGCGCGGCGCTGAACAAGGTCGCATTGGCGCACACACGTCGTCGATACAGACTCACTCCCGAGCAGACGGTCTCAGAAGAGCAGATCGAGGATGATGGTCCCTACCTCTACGCGCTAGCGTATACCGCGCTGGTAGAGGCGCAGTTCGCTGTTTGGTGGCGGAACGAGAAAATCAACGAGTGGTACGGGCTGCCTGAGCGCAAGCGTAAAGGAACTCCACCGGATCCAGGCGTGTTGTATCTGGAGGTGTGCGACGACCCCGCGCTCAGGGAGATCCTTACCGGCTTCGCCCTACCATCACCAGGTCATCTGCAGATTCGTGACGTTCTGGGTGAACTAGTCGAGCTCCCTTACGATGAGGCTGACGCAGAAATTGAAGCCTGGCACGACGCAATGGATACCGCGAGAAGCCTGGTGCCCGAGCGCGAGGATGATTGGGCCGACCCATTGTCGCTTCTCGAAGAGTACTCAGCCGCACTCGCGGCGAAAAAGCAACAGCCCGACGCCGACGCGACGCTCCGCACCCATCCCAAGCCCGCTCCTCAACCGTACGGAGTCTCTCACGAGGGAGCGGAGCTTCTCGTAGCCGACTGGATGCGGCATCTGGATGAGCTCGACTCGACGGTCACTCGCTTCAGCGGCGATGGCGGCGTAGACGTCGAGAGCGCACGTTTCGTTGCTCAGGTCAAGAACCTGAATCGCCGATCGACCGTCGAGTTCCGAGACATCCGCGATCTCCACGGCGTCGCTTCAGTCCGTTCGAAGGGTGGCCTGCTCTTCACCAGTGCCGGCGTCACGGAACAGGGTCTGCAGTTTGCCGCCGCGGCAGGGATCGCATTGTTCCGGTATGATGCGGTGAACGGGACGTTGTCTGGACTCAACGAACTCGCTCGTGATGCAATCGCGAAGGGACTACCCGAAGCGTTCTCTTTCAGCTGAGCGCACACCCGGAGGCAGCTATCGCTCAGCGCTCCTGCACGAGCATCTCACCAGTCGCACCCACCAGTAGCTCGTCGGCATCGACCTCGAATGCTCCGGCGATTCGCACCAGCAACGCACTCTACCTGGTAGCTGCGGCGTTCATTACCCCGCTGTAGCGTCCGCACTCGATGCGTGAGTGCTCGAACTTGAGCCTGCCGCTGGCCATGAGTCGACCCAAGAGATGCCACTATATCGATGTGCATTCAAGAAAGCAGACACTACGCCCCGCCAGGCTAGCCACGAAGCCGCAGACCCCGGAGGAAGAGTGCGCTGCGGTTGCCGTCTCAATTGGCAAGAAGGCAGACAAGAATAAACGGCGTGCGCGCGCCATGACGGTTGCCATGACTGTCAGCACGGCGGCGATTCCCGTGTTGATCGGCCTATCCGGTGACAACTACTTGTGGGGAAAGGTTGCACCAAGTGTGCTTGCGGCGCTGTCAGCGTTGCTCGTCGCGCTCAACGGGCTCGAGCGCCCACACGAGCGGTGGGTTCTCTACCGGCGCTACCAACGGCTCGTTCAAGCAGAGGAGAAGAAGTACCGCTTTGAGGCTCCTCCGTATGACGGAGATGAGCGCGATCGGCAGCTTGCCGCCAAAGTCGCCCAACTCGAACTCGATCTGCAGGAGGAGTGGGAGGGACTGATTCCGAGCAGATCCGACCTATCCTCTGCCGGTTCACCCGCGGGGAATCAAGGTTGATGACTGAGATCTTCGAGCACGCCGCGTGTGAGTTCAAGAGTCATTACGGCGTCGGGACACTACATGTCTACAGTTTCGGGCCGCATGAGGAGGACAACGTTCTGTGCATCGAAGTGCCTCGGCCTGATCCGACACTCGACGACCCTCTCGTACGAGTGCAGAGCGCGTGCTACACCGCGGAAATCTTCCGAAGCACCGACTGCGATTGTCACGAGCAGCTCCATACCAGCCTTGAGGCGGTGTTCGCGGAAGGAGGCTATGTCGTCTACATGATCTGCGATGGGCGTGGCGCTGGCCTCCTCACGAAGATCCGCGGACTCTCGCTCGGCGACAGGGAGGGTCTGGACACTCATGATGCATATCAGCGCCTAGGCGTCGGGATCGACCCCCGTGAGTACGCCCGCGTAGCCGTGGTTCTGCGCGATCTCGGCGTCCGCAAGCTACGTCTGCTCACGAACAACCCCAGGAAGGTCGAAGGGCTTGAGTCTGCCGACATCCGAGTGACGAGAGTGGAACTACAGATCCCTCCCACGGCCGACTCGTGGTCTTATCTGACGACCAAACGGTTGAAGATGGGGCACCTTCTGGACGACGTCATGATGCCAGAACATCAATAGATACCGGCACGACTCGGTGAAGGCCAGACCACCGTCACCTCTCGAGCCGATCATGCCATTCGTGCCAGCGTCCGGCGTATCGGGCAAGGGATCTGCACTCGTTGAAGAGCCGCGAGTTCGGGTGCCCGGCGACACGCCGGCCGTTGCTGCGAAGCAGTTCATCGGGAGAATCGGATCGCTGGTTGGCGTATCCGACGTGCTTCAGTAGAGCGAGGCGCAGAAGCAGCGTGGTCGACTGCTCTGCCGATCCAACAAACTCGAAGTCGTTCATCAAGTCGTTGCGAAGCGGCGCTCCATGGGTGAGTGCGTTGCGCAACCTGGACACGGCTCCTGCCCAGTTAGACAATGGTGCCCCGAAGAGCCATTCAGCCGACTCCTCACCGAGCGTCTCGGCCAGGGCGACCAGCCGGTCTTGGAGCGTCCACCTGCGCTGTTCGAGGTAGTTCTTGTAGTCGCGGCGCTCCGCGCTGTTGAGTCCTGCCGCCTTGAGCTTCTCCAGAGTCTCTTGGTCAGCCTGACGCAAGCCGGGCGCAGTGAGAGCGACTTCCGCGAGCGACTCCAGTCCATTGCACGTCTCGATCAGCATGCTCTCGACTGTCATGCCGTTCTTGCGAGGTGTTGCGGCACTCATCAGGTGTCGACTCTTGGAAGTGAGCTCAAGCCATCGCTGGATGAAGTGGGGGAAGCCGATCTCCCATGTGTCGAACAGGGGATCATGTAGCTCACCCGGTTGGTCCTCACTACCAGGTCGGCGCGGGTTGATCTCAATGACGACGTCCTTCTCCGCCGTCTCACCGAACGTCAGCTCCTGGACATCTGACGGAGTGTCCATCACGATCGCATGGAGACTCGTCAGACGGAAGGCAAGGTCTCGAATCTCCTCAACGCGCATGCCGTTGGGTGCGTGGAGCTGGTACATCCCGTAGGTGTCTGACGAGCGCTTCGTTCTGCCGAAAATGCGGTTCTCATATGTTGCTAGTGCAAGCTTCCGGTCATCTCCGAGGTCAGCCTCAAGCCACGGTCCAGGCTCCTCAAGCGACACTCGTCGGCGCTCGCTTGCGAGTTGGTTCAGGCGTGAAGGGCCGATCCAATCCCATAGGTGGCTGGTGGTGAAGGAGGCGCGAGTGAACAAGTCAACGTCAGTCACGTGGTCCCCTTGGAGCAAGGTGAAGCCCTCCCAGGTTTGGCTGATGTGCTCCAGTGCTCGCTCCCCGAAGCCCGTACGGTGTGTGAACGGACCGACCGGGTGCGCGTGCATGAGCGTCAGCTTGCCTGCCGAGGTGATGCCATGGAGCGTCCGCCCCTCGCTATAGCCGGGTTCGTTGGGATCCGGCAGCGACCCATCGAGCAATAGCGTCCAGGTGAGTCGGTCATCAACGAACTTCCAGTCGATGACGCCCGACACTCGATCCAGCGGTGAATCCACCAGCCACCACTGACCGATCGCGACACTGAAGCTGTTCATTCCACAATCCTGGTCTAGAGGATGCGTGTCTGGTGGCGCCTAGCTAGTGCGATCTGAGTCCCAGGGGGACCGAACCACATCGGCGGATGGAGCCATCACGGCATGATGTGAACCACGATAGGTGCTCTGTTCGAGCAGTCAGGTGTCGTGTACCAGCGCGCAGAGAGGTACTCGTCGTCCCCTTGGTATCGCCACTCGACGACCGCTGCTAGTTCCTCTGCTGTGACCGGTGCCGACGTCACCTGGAACTCAGCGAAATCGCCTGGGTAAAGTTCATCGGTGTGGCGTTGGAAGTACCCGCCAACGGGTATGACATTCGTACCGGTGGCGTCAACACCCCAGGCTCCTGGTGTGCCCATGACGCGTGCTGGAGTGTCGGAATCGTTGCGGATCACGCCCGCGGTCCACGCGGTCGCGTCCAGTTGCATCTCAGCGTAGATGATGCTGATCTCGCCCGCCGGGCAAACAGGCGCAGGAGCATCTCGTTGCTCGGTTGGTGGCGTCTGCGGGCGCTCCGGTTGTGGAGCGTTCGAAGGTGACGGTTTCGTTGTCACAGGGGTGGGCGACAAGAGCTCTCGGTTGGAGGGGAGCAGGTCGCCTGCCAGAGGGGCTGGTGCTTGGTTCGTCTCCCTCGGGGCGGCGACGGGGACTTGACTAGAGTCGGTGAAGAGCGCCGAGCGGATGGCCGGGACGGCAAGGGCTGCGCCGGCTGATGCGAGAACGACAGACGCACCAGCGATGACTCCAACAAGCCACGGCCGCCTCCGTAGCCAAGACACCCGCCCACGCGGTGCAGGATTCCCAGTGTCCTTCGTCATCCCTCACCGCTCCTGCACGAACATCTCCGCGATCACGCCCTGCAGCAGCTCGCCGGCATCGACCTCGAGCGCCTCAGCGATGCGCACCAGCGAGTGCACGTTCATCAGGGAGCGCCCTGCCTCGTAGCCGCGGATGTTTGATGAGTCGATCCGGCTCGCGACGGCGAGCTGGTCCGCGGTCATCGACCGGGCCTTGCGGGCGGCGGAGATCCGGGCGCCGATATATGCGGCGGCGGCAGAAGCTGTACGGGCCATAGCCCCAGGGTACTCGTACCTATCTGTCGTTCGTAGCGCGACGCTGTCCTAATCGTAGATGAGTACTGCACCGGGGTCAGTCAGCTCAATCTGGCCCACGCCTTCGTAGAGAGTGATGCGCCCAGTCGTACACAGCGTGGCGCCGAGTGGAATCGATTCGAGACGACCTACGTCCCAGATCACGATCTGGAAGCGACCACTGTCTGGGTAGTCCAGGCCGAGATTCAAGAACGCGTCATCGGTGGAGTATCCGCTGCCGGCGAGCGGCCCGCATACTGTTAGTGTCTGGCCGGCATACCGCGCTGCTTCAGACCACGATGTCCCACCATCCGGCCAGGTCGTTCCTCCAGCCGCCCAGTCCCGGGTCGTCGACGTCGAGCCGGATGGCGGCGCTGATTCCGCGGGAACCCACTTGCCGTTGACCTCGACGCAGTTCTTCCTCGCCGCAACCTCCGAGGCGAGCCCGCCTGGGGCGGCGACCAGGATGTCACATCCGTCTGCGGAGGTGGTGTCCACAGGAGCCGGCTGCGGGCTCTCGTACGCAGTGGGCGAGTTGTAGGTGGCTGAGCACCCTGTCGCAGCGATCAGAATGCCGGCTGTCAAGACACCCCATGTCCCCAGAGCGGCCCAGCGCAGTTTCCCCATAGCGCAGATCATAGCGGCGCCTCGGTTCGCTCCGATCGCCGTCGGCGTGGATGACCGCAATGGCGGCGCGTGAGCGCGACTGAAGCTCGGACGCTACCCGCAGCTCACGATGGAATATTGCCCGGTCGATGTGTTGGTCCTCAACAGCTCTCCGTTGACGTAGATGTTGCACGTAACCTTCGAGCCGTTCATGATCTGCGCATTGAAGTTCTCGGGGCTTCTGTCAGTTTCGAACGTCTTCTTCCACGGCAGCGAGGCATCTACCGCTTGGCTGATGTTGTACGTCCCCGGCGCGATCCACGTGATCGTGGCACGTGACCCATCGCTGACAACCTCATAGACCACGGTCGGCGGCGCCAGGGCGAGCTCAATCGGCTTGCTGTTGTCCGCGATGGTGCCGGCCGCCGGGTTCTGCTTTGAGACGAGTTTCGATCCGTATTCGTAGCCGTCGACGGAGTATCCGGCCTCCTCCAGCGTCCGGACGGCTTCGCCTTCAGTGAGCCCCACCACCTTGGGCACCTTGTATCCCCAGTCCAGGGTCACGGTGGATCCGACGGGCCGCTTTCCCTCACTCGGTGCGGGGCTCGCTGCGCGAACGAACAGCCTCGCATCGCTCGTCGAGCCCGGGACCGAAGAGTAGCCCGCGGTGATTCCCACTGCTTCGAGTGCTTCGACCGCTTCACCGAAGGGCATCCCGATCACGCGAGGTACGTCCACGAGTGGTGCATCCAGGGACAGCTCTATGAGAGTGTCCGCTTCGACCACCTCGTTAGGCTCGCGTTCCTGTGCGAGCACGTTCCACTCGCCGAAGCCGGTGATCTTGCTGATGACGTCGCTGTCAGGCTTCACCTGGATGAACGATTGCTTGGCAAGCGCGGCTGCGTCATCGTAAGTGAGGCCGGTGAAGTCTGGGATCGCGACTTCGATGAGCTCGATCGAGAGCTTCAGCGTCGTTCCCGGACGTATTCGTGACTCAGGAGCGGCCGATTGTCCCGTCACCTCACAGTGATCAGATAGCGGAGGATCGGTGGTACAGACCGCGTCTGACGCAGCCTCGAACGGTTCATAGGCGAGTCCAGCGTCGCTGATCGCTGTGATGGCCTCAGTGGGGCCCTGACCGACCAGATCGGGCACAGCGACGCGAGTGAGGTTGTCGATCAGGACGAACGCTGCAATCACCACGGCCACCGCGACAACGACGGCGCCGAGAATGACGTAATGCATCCGTCGTGGTGGCCAGAGCCTGGCCACCACAGACTGGCTCTTCGGTTCTTCGTTGACCGTCACGCACATCTCCCCAGCAGTCGCTCCGAACGTGCCGCCGTCCAAGAGGGCCAGGCACAGTTGGTGCTGAGCCTATCTAAACTGGCAATTGCACCGGACACCGTTGCCTTGACGGTGCTGACTTCCCGACGCTGGGACCTGTGCCCCTTGAACGCAGTGTTCGCTGGGCCGCCTTTACAGAACTTCCACTTAAGCTTACGCTTACAAACGAAAGCAAGTGGATGATCGCCCTGGGGACGCGGTCATCGATGCGATGAAGGAAGAGATCATGACTGCCGTAACAGCTGCGCGCCCGACCCTGACGATCACCGATGGGCTGCGCGCCGAAGCGGCTCGTGTCGTCGAGCAGGCCGGTGACGAGAAGGTGTCTAGCGTCGTGATCACGACCGAGACCGGCAAGCAGATCGAGGTCCCCACAGACCTTGCCGAGGTCCTTGACTCGATCGTGCACCGGATGGTGCAAGGCGGACGAATCGTGCTGGCGTCGATGCCCGAGCTGTTGACGACGTCGAATGCTGCCGACGTGCTCGGCGTATCCCGGCCAACGCTCGTGAAGCTCATCGAGGACGGCAAGCTGCCCGCCGTCATGCGCGGCACACATCGTCGTGTCCGGTGGAGCGACCTGTCGCGGTTCCGCGACGAGCGCGAGGCCCAGCGCCGAGCCGCAGTGCGAGAGCTGCTGGAGGCGGACTTCGGCGGCGAGTAGATCGCAGCAGCGACATTGTCGGACTGCTCTCGTATCCTGGTGACGTGCGAGTACCGATCGTCTTCGTGGATGCCAACGTCCTGTACTCGAAGACCCTTCGGGACTGGCTCTTCCTTCTGCGCCTGGAGACGAGTGCCGACATGTTCACACTCGCCAGCTCGAACGATGTCATCGCGGAGGTGCTGTACCGCCTGAGGAGGAACAACCCATCTGGCCCTGGCCATCTCACGGGCAACGTCAAGGACACGCTCGAAGGAACACTCGACGAGATTGTCCGCGATTTCCCCGCGGGCACGGTCTTCCTCGGCGACGATCAGCACGACGTGCACGTACATGCGGCCACGAAAGAATGCGGCGCCAGCTACCTGATCACGGATGATCATGGCTTCTTCACCGTCGCTGACCAGCTGAACTACGAGGTCCACACGGCGGATTCGTTCTTCCAGCTCCTCACGGAGAACGTTCCGGAGGTCGTTGATCGGGTCATTCACCAGCAGTTGGGCTACTACCGTGCTCGTGGTTCGGGCATGACGCTGAGCCAAGCTCTTGCGGATGCGGGTTGTCCGATGTTCTCGACCATCGTCGACCAGCACCTCCAGGCTTTGGCTGCCGGTCGCAGCACGAGCGGGATCGCCGCTGAGGTGGGTGCTGGGGCTGTGAGCGAGCGGGTCCAGCCGAGTGTCGAGATCGCTGAGAGCGTGCGTGGGAGGTAGCTTCTTCTCGCGCTCCAGTTCAGCAGCAGCCGACGGAACTCAAGCACCGCGACGTGGCTGACGGAGTACGGGCCATAGCCCCAGGGTACTCGTACCGGCTTGGGTTACTGGTGTCCTGCGATGCCTCAGGTTCTGCGATACCTCAGGAGACCTCACCCATGTAGCCCCAGAGCTGGTAGCTACCGTCTTCGTCGCTGATGACATCGAACCCCTCAGCTTTGATGAACCTCTGGCACGGCGAATTCCGCTTATGAACGAGCGCGACGACGCCATAGTCAGTCCCGTGTTCCCGGTTATAGGCTCGAATCTCGCGGAGCACGCGGTGCAGCATCTCGCGGGCCGCACCGGACCGCTGTGCTGCCCGCGAGGTGGCGAGGACGCGCACATAGAAGACGGGGTCGCTGCCCAGTCGCGAGTCTCTGAGCAATTGGTAATGACAGACGCTGATGATCGTTGTACCGTCTTCTGCAACCAAGAGACGATACGGCCGACGCAGGGGAGGGCGCAGGCTCCGGACCATTGACTGGGCTTCGAGCTCCCATTCTCGCGGATGAACGCTTTTCCTGCGCACCCGGTCAAACCTTGAGGTCGTCCAGCACCCATAGGGGTCTGCGCCCGACACCGCAGGACACCTGAGCGCGCTGCACGCTCCGGGTGCAACCCGCCGCATCAAGCCGAGCAATGCGCCTTCGTTTGGGCCAGACTCACTCGCAGGGGCTACTCCCGGATGACGGGTTAGGGGTTGTCCAGGGAGTGACGTCCGTCAACGCGGCCGACCAGACGAGCTCATCCGCGGCGTTGACTCGACAGCAATGCGTCGTCGTCAAAGACGGCGGAGTACGCCACACTACACGTCGCGTGGAGCCTCTTGTGGCCGAGACCGACGCGACGTCTGCGACAATCGCCATCCGAGGAGCTTGCGAAATACGGAGGAACAGTGAACGAAGGCTGGCAGCTCACCAGGCTAGGTTGGCGAGCATTTCAGGACCTCTGCATGGCAATTCTCTCGTCGACGTTCGGACAGACCGTCGAGCCCTTCGAGGACGGCAACGATGCAGGTCGAGACGGTGCGTTTCGTGGCGTCTGGCGCGACGAACTCGCTGAGCAGGCTTTAGCGGGAGCTTTCGTGATTCAGGCGAAGCACTCCTCGGCAGACAAAACGATCTCCCTGAGCAATGTGGCCAGTGAGTTGCCCAAGATCGCCGACCTTCATCGCCGCGGCCTCTGCGACAACTATGTGTTGATGACTAACTGCCGAGTTACGGGCGAGTCGAACGCCGCAATTGTCGAAGCCATCAAGGCGCTCGGTGTGAAGGACGTCCGCGTCTGGGCGCGGACGTGGATCGAGGACAAACTATCCAACAGTCCGGAACTGCGCCGAATGGTACCCAGGGTCTACGGCCTAGGCGACCTCACAGAAATTCTGGATGACCGTCGCCGGCAGCAGGCGAGCGCGATACTGCACGCGCTCGGATCGAGTACGGCGACCTTCGTTTCGACAGCGCCGTACCGCGCCGCACTGGACGCGCTCGATCGGCACCGCGCCGTGGTGCTGCTCGGGGGCCCCACCGTCGGAAAGAGCGTGATCGCACAGATGCTTGCGCTGGGCGCGGTCGATGCCGGCGGCATGGACGTGATTAAGGCAACGTCGGCTTCGGAGTTTCTTGAGGCGTGGAACCCCGGCAACCCGAATCGCATGTACTGGGTCGACGATGTCTTCGGCGAGCTCTCTGCCGAGCCATCACTACTGGACGCATGGAGCCGTAACATGGCCGCACTGCTCGCGGCGCGCGCCCAAGGAAATCGGTTTGTGTTCACTTCTCGTGACTACATCTATCGGGAAGCGGTGCAACGCCTCAAGGAGTCGAACGTTCGCTTCTGGGACAACGCGAGAATCGAGGTGGTCGTCAGTGACTTGACTTCTGCGGAACGCCAGATGATTCTCTACAACCACATGAAACTTGGGAGTCAATCAACTAACTTCCGATCACGTATCAAGCCTCATCTTGCCCACGTCAGCAGCTTGAAGAGCTTCACACCAGGCCTCGCTTATCGACTCGGGAACGCACGTTTCACGAAGCTTCTAGATCCGAGCGATCGGCTTGCCGTCACGTCGTCCTTTGACAACCCCACGGCGTACCTTGACGAAATCATCGGGCAGTTGAACGCCAGAGACAAGGCAGCGATTGCCCTCCTTTTCGCAGCCGGAGGTGAACTGCATCTCCCTATCCAGGACTCAGCTCGCGCGCGCAACCTCGTGGTTGATCTCGGATCCACCCTTGAATCGGTACCGCCTGCGCTCGAGTCCCTCGACGGCACATTCGTCAAGTCGGAGAGGTTCCCGGTGGGCGCGACATACACCTTTGCTCACCCGACTATCCGTGAGGCGGCGAACCGCTTCCTCCAGTCCGGTGTAGCGACAGTCGCGAGTATCGTCAGGGCCACTCCGTTTCCAGATCTCGTGGGGCAGGTCGATCTACGTCATCCGGACGCAATCCCGCCCAAGGAGCGGGGACGCCACCTCATAGTCGGCGAGGTCGAAGGGCCTTCCGTCGTTGAGGCAGCAGTGCGCCACCTCAGCGGTGTTAGCGGCTACGGCGCGTGGCGTGTCAAGTCTGACCTTCTGGAGTTGCTCGCGCGCCGAGCTAGCCCCGATGTGCGAGCGCTGTTCGTGGCTAACGGACTGGAGTACGTGTCCGAGTGGGCCACAACCGTCGTCCACAGCGCCTCAGCACGACGCCTGTTCGGTCTTCTCCAAAACGAGCAATCACTTCCTGAAGGTGCTCGGGCGGTGGCACTAAGTCAGCTCGTTGACGCGGCACGGGACCTTCGATCATCGGTCTGGATGACAACCGAATGGCTGACGGAAACTGAAGTCACCGAGATCCGGGAGGAAGTAGAAGGCGTGCTGCAGTTTCCTGACGACGTTCTGGAGGGCATCACTGATTCATACGATGTCGATTCAAACCCCGACAGTTACCTGGAGGACTACTGGAGCACGGTAGATGAACTGCGCGAGATCTTCGCCGACGACGATGACATCCTCGCTCGCCTGAACTACTACGAGTCGAGGCTAGAAGTCGTCACGGCTGATGTGAACCTGATGTCGCAGTACGCGCCGTGGGAGGACGACGACGATGATCGCCGCGACGACCTAAACGATCGGCAGCCTGCGGAAAGCACGCGCAGCATCTTTGATGACGTTGACGAGTAGTCAGCTTCGACCGAGCGGGTCATGCGCGGTTCCCGGTCAGGCGCGCTACGGCCGAGTACCACGTATCGGAGCTATCCGGTGTCCCCGCCCTCGTCGCCTCGAGGGTTCCGCGAAGTCGGGCTCAGGATTGCGTTTCGTGTCAAGTACCGTTTTCTAGATCGCCGCATCACGGAGGCCGGCCAAACAGCGCCGCTGCAGACGTCGATCGGGTTGCCGCGCATCAGCAGCGCTGTCCATCCGCGCTCACGCCACACACCTCCGCGGCTGACCTGAGCTGGTCGGCGGAGCGTACTGCACGCGCTCCCGCGAACATCACGAAAGCCCCGGACCCGAGTGTTTTCATGAGGTTCGGGGCTTTCGATGATGGCGGTGACGGTGAGATTCGAACTAATCACCACATATCTGAAATCGCCGTCAGATAGCTGGCAAGCAGATCGCGTAGGCGACTACTGACCGTGACTTCTTGCCGAGGCTCTCGGGGCTCACGCCAACTTGGCCTAGACAGTTGTCAGAGCATCGTCTTGCCGGGGGCCGGAGGCGCGATCACTGCTGCCTAGGTAGTCCCTGGCGTTCGATTCCCTGTCCGCGGCAACGGTTGCAAGCAGGTTGGCAACGGTGTCAACAAGACGCGCGCAGCGCTTGCGCTCATCCTTGTCCGAGGCCACCTCGTAGGGACCGTTCTTGCCGGTGCGCATCGTCGGTCTGTCCGGCAATACATCCAGCAGCTCATACAGCTGTTCGACCGCATCGCAACGAGCTAATGCAGCAATCTTTACCGCGTCGTTGACCTTCTTGTCATAGGCCTGCTGCTCGGCGATCAGAGCAGCGATCTCCGCTGCCCGAATCTGGCTTCGGGTTCTTCTCATTAGGTGCTCCTCGTGACGGTTGTCGGGGGTCAGCCCTGCTCAACAGGGCTCGGTCTGGATGCGGCCGTGCAGTTGTGAAGTTGGTGGCCGGAAGTCTCGTGTCGCTCGCGTGAGGAAAGTTGGCGGATCAACTGCATGACTGCACGGTGCAGTTGTGCAGTTCGGGGGAGCGAATGTCTCTTAATACGCCCACGTAAGGAGGTATGGGATCTGTATTGCACAACTGCACCGAAGCGGTAAGCAGTCGTCAATTGCGCCAGTAGCCTCTGCCTGTGCCTGCTGTACGTGGCGCGGCATTAGCGCGGTGACGGGACACCGGCCCGTTGGCGGCACAGGGCGCGCTAGCGGGCCGGCGAAAGGTTAGCCGACGTAGGAGGAGGCAGGAGGGGCGTCCGTGTACCCTTCCCACGGGTCGACGGGGGGCTCGCCGTCCGGTCCGCAGTTCGAGTCCGCGGATCCAGGGGCGGGGAGATTGATCGGGGCTCCACCGCTGCTGGCGATGCCGAGTCCCTTACGCACCATGCCGCGGGACATCTTCGCTGCCGCAAACCCGAGACGATCAAGCGCGTAGCCGAATTCCGTGCGTCCGAGCCGGTGCTCGGCGAAGATCCGCTCCGCGGTCGCCCAGTCGACGTAGGCATCGTGAAGCTCCCTCGTCGTGTTGCCACCGTTAGAGGGCGTTTCCGTGCACACGGTGTCGATGAACCTGGCAACGCTGTCCTGAGCGGAGGCGTAGTCGTTGGTCGCAATCTTGACCGCTTCCGGCTCGGCGAGCCCATCTGTCCAGTACTGATGCAAGCCCTCCACCGCCCAGGTAAGGATGCCGTCGGCCTCCTCCTGCAGCTTCGACGCAAGGAGCGGGTCGCGATCCTCGGGCTCGATGAAGACGTCGAAGGTGATGACGCGGACGCGTTCCCACACGGCGGGGTCGTCGGCGGGCAGCGTAGGGAGGTGGTTGGTGACGAGAAGGATCAGCCACGATGCGAGGAACGTGATCGGATTCTTGTACAGGCCGCGGGCGGTCACCGGGTCTCCACCAGTCAGGCTCTTGAGGAGGGCCGACGCGATGCGCGCCATCTTCTCCGTCTCCGAAAGGGCGACAAACCGTGCTCCGCGGAGGTCGAACAGCGCCGGCGATGCCCCGTTAGCGTTGCCCTTCGTGCGCTCGAACAGGGTCGAGGGGGGCGTAATGGGTGTAATCACCGATCGCCCAGCCGACCGCCTCGTACGTGACGCCCTTGCCATTTCGACCCGTCCCGGTCGCGATCACGAGGATGTGCTCGAGCTGCTTGCCGATCAGGGCCACTCCGAGGACGCGCTGGAGATACGCACGCACCTCGGGGTCGGGCAAGATCTGCTCGAGGAAGGACATCCAGCGCGCGCAAGGTGCCAGCGGATCGAATGAACCGCGCGTGATCTTCGTGATGCGATCCAGAGGATCGTGCGGAGTCAACTCAAAGGTCTTGAGGTCAAGCGACCCCGAAGGTGTGTTCAGCACAAACGGATCGGCATCAAGTTCGGTGGCCTTCACCGAAATGCCGGGCATGCTCGCAGCGAGAGACAGCACGCCCTTCGCGCCGGCCGCGGTCTGAGCCTTCACCAAATCGGCATAGAGGTCCTTGTCCGCGATCGCATCCGCCGCGAGGCGGCGGATCGTCTTCATGACCGCGTTTGTGGCCCCCTTGTCAGAATCATCGGCGAAGAAGCTTGGGGTGCAGCCACTGCTGCTTCAGCAACACGCAGTGCGGCTGTGGGGTCGCTCGCTTGAGACCGAGGCCTTGCGGCGGGCAGGTGAAGGCAGCACGCCGCAGGGTCGCGGGCGCGTGACGCGCATCCTGGTCGATGAGATCCGCGCATCTATCGAAGGGGAGTGCTGATGGCGCGGGGTCAAGCCCCGTGAGGTGGTGTAGCGGTCGGTGATCCTTCTGCTGGTGATGTTGGTTAGGCGCTGAGTTCGAGGACGGGGTGGGTCACCTCCTCGATGCTGGTGTCGGCGACGAGGGTGAGTCGGGACTTCGCGAGGATGTCGAGTCCGAGGTAACGGCGTCCTTCGGCCCATTCGTCGGTCTGCTCGGCGAGGATGGCGCCGACGAGGCGGATGATCGCGTCCCGGTTGGGGAAGATCCCGACGGAGTCGGTGCGTCGGCGGATCTCGCGGTTGAGGCGCTCGTTGGGGTTGTTGGACCAGATCTGCTGCCAGAGCCCCTCGGGGAACCCGGTGAACGCGAGGATGTCCGCCCGGGCGGTGTCGAGGTGCTCGAACGCCTCGGGCAGTTTCCCGTCGACGTAGTCCAGCAGTCGGTCGAACTGGGCGTTGACGGCGTCGGCGTCGGGTTGATCGTAGACAGAGTGGAGCATCGCTTTCACTGCTGACCACATGGTTTTCGGCGTCACGCTCATGAGGTTCGCGGCGTAATGGGTTCTGCATCGTTGCCAGACCGCGCCGGGCAGGTTCGCCGCGATTGCTTCGACGAGTCCTTGGTGGGCGTCGCTGGTGACGAGGCGCACCCCGCCGAGGCCGCGGGCGACGAGGTCGGCGAAGAACGAGTTCCAGGCCGCTCCCGTCTCACTCGTCGCCACTCGCAGGCCCAGGACCTCGCGGCGGCCATCGGCGTTGACGCCGGTCGCGATCAGCACGACCGCATTGATGACCCGGCCGCCTTCGCGGACCTTCATCGTGAGCGCGTCGGCGGCGACGAACGTGAACGGCCCGGCGTCGTCGAGCGGGCGGTGCCGGAACTGATCGACGTGCTCGTCGAGATCCGCCGCCATCCGCGAGACCTGCGACTTCGACAGGGAGTGGATCCCGAGGGTCTTCACGAGCTTGTCCATCCGGCGAGTCGAGACGCCAGCGAGATAGCAGTCCGCGACCACCGTGATCAGCGCCGTCTCCGCTCGTTTACGCCGCTCCAGCAGCCACTCCGGGAAGTACGTGCCCTGCCGCAGCTTCGGGATCGCGACATCGATCGTGCCGACACGGGTGTCGAGGTCGCGGTGCCGGTACCCGTTTCGCTGCGCGGTGCGGTCCGGTGAGGGCTTGCCCCATTCCGCGCCGACCACGGCGTCCGCGTCCGCGGACAGCAGCGCGTTGATCATCGTCTGCAGCAGGTTGCGCATCAGATCGGGCGACGCGTCGAGAAGGGCTTCAGCGAGCACGCTCGCAGGGTCGAGAATACGAGGAGCGGTCATCGTGATGATGCCTTTCGAGTGGGGTGTGAGAGTTTCCTCGAAGGATCACACGGTGACCGCGCCCACGTTCACGACGAGGCCGGCCACCGCGGGCTACACCACTTTATGGGGCACTACTTGGCGCGGCCGCGGTTGGCGATAGGAACCTACGGCACCATCAATGTGGCTGAGGTGCAGCCGGGGAAGTGGCGTGCCCGAGCTCGCTACCGCTTCGCCGACGGGAAGTCTCGCCAGATCGAGAAGCACGCTCCGAGCAAGGCGAAGGCCACGGTTGCGCTGAAGCACGCGCTGACCACGATCGAGGCTGCCCGTGGAGGTGAGCTGAAGCCCGCGACGCACCTTCGTGCCCTCGGGCAAAGGTTTCTAGAGTCCCGGCGCGAGTTGGGACGTTCGGAAGGCACGCTGGAGACGTACGGCTATGCAGTGACCGCGCACATCACGCCACGGATCGGCGATCTCTCGGTCGCGGAGGCCACGCCTGAGCGGCTGCAGAAGTTCCTCAACGCGGTTGAAAAGGAAGCTGGTCCTGGGGCAGCAAAGAACTGTCGATCGGCCCTGAGTGGCATGCTCGGCCTTGCGGTGCGGAACGGCGCCTTATCGCACAACCCCGTGCGTGAGCTCGAGCGCGTCACCCAGAGGAAGAAGAAGGGGAGCGCGGCGATTCCGCTGGACGAGCTCCCTACATTCCTCGAGCGCGTTCGTGCTGACGAGAAGCTCGTCGAATGGGACACGGTCGACCTGATCACGTTCATGCTCGCATCCGGATGGCGCGTCGCCGAGGTATGCGCGCTCGAAGCGGACGCCATCGACTTTGCCGCCGGCACAGCATCCGTCGTGGCGCAGAACGTGCGTGTGAAGGGGAAGGAGATCGTCCGGCAGGAGTTTGCGAAGACCGACAAGTCCGCGCGTACGACCCACCTGCCGGAGGCGACGATGAGCCTGCTGCGCCAGCGCCACGAGAGACTGCGCGACGATACCGGCCTGATCTTCCCGACCCCGCTGATGCGCCCTCGAGACCCATCAAACACGCAGCGGGAGCTTCGAGACCGGCGCGAAAGCTTGGGCTACCCGGGCTTGTCTACACACGCTTTCCGGAAGACAGTAGCGACGATCCTCGACAAGGCCGGACTATCCGCTACAGAGATCGCTGACTATCTCGGCCATGAGAACCCGAGCATGACCCAGGACGTGTACATGAACACACTCAGGGGCTCGAGTAAGGCAGCGGGAGTCATGGGCGCGTCGCTGCAGGGGCTCATCTAGAAGGTCGCGGCATGGCAATACCAGCTGAGCTCGCAGTTCGTCGCTCTCGATTGAAGTGCTGCGGTGAGCATCAGAGCGTCCGCGGACTCCTACCCGCATCCGATGAGTCGTACTCAGGCCGCGCCTATCGCATCGTGGTCGGACTTGGGCGCGCGAAGGATGCCGCCGTGCCAATCCGGTCGCAGGGGACGCGAGCATGAGGCGATCGCGTGCTCGCCGAGGTCGCCGTCGGCTGAGCTGTGACGCAGCCCCGACTGAGCGAAAGTGCGATTTCCAAAGTGCGGGGTTAATGCGGAGTGCGTGACTGAAGACTCTGGGGGATACACGGAGGATCTCCACGATTGCCATTGGCAGAGCGATGAGTGCGCTCCGTCAGGACCGCCAGATCTCCCTGGTCAGAAGCCAAAAAAGAACCCCCGCAAGTAGAAGCCTTGCGAGGGTTCGGCAGCGGTGTAATCTCCGCTACGTGGCTCCGACCGGCATCGATCCGGTGACCTTTCGATTTTCAGTCGAACGCTCTACCAACTGAGCTACAGAGCCTCGCGGCACATCGTGGATCTGCCGCGTCCGATGCGAAAGGCCTTCTCGAAAGAAGGCCCGTCGCTTGGAGCGACCCTGACGGGACTTGAACCCGCGACCTCCGCCGTGACAGGGCGGCACGCTAACCAACTGCGCTACAGGGCCATAACTGTGAAATTGTATCGGAAAGAGTGACCCCAACGGGATTCGAACCCGTGCTACCGCCGTGAAAGGGCGGCGTCCTAGGCCGCTAAACGATGGGGCCGCATGAGATCCTCAGGGGTTCCCTTGCCGACGCTCAAGCATAAGCGACTCCGGGGCGAAAAACGAAATCGAGGGCGGGTCTGCTTCCATCCCGGGCGTTTCGGGAGGACGATAGAGGGTGTCGCGCGTGCCCGCGCGCGACGGCGGACAACAGCGAACCTGTTGCAGATGTGACGAATGTTGTTACTGTTACTTCTGTATATCGGGGGGAAGGTGCCGTGTGAACGACGAGCTCGAGGTGGCTGCAGGCGCAGCATCCGATGACTGCGGCTGCGCGCCCACGCCCGCCGAGCGACGCTCCCTCTGGCCTGCCGCCAAGGTCTCGCGCCGCAGCGCGATGACCGTCGGCGCGCTCAGCGCGATCGCGGTCGGCGCCCTCGGCGTCGCCACCAGCGCCCCGGCAGCCTTCGCCGCCGACTACCCGAGCTGGGACGACGTGCAGCGCGCCAAGGCCAACGAGGCCGCGAAGGCCAGCGAGATCAATCGCATCGAGACGCTGATCAACCAGCTCACCCAGGCCGCGGCCGCCGCCGAAGAGGCAGCGCGCAAGGCCGGCGATGAGTTCTACGCCGCCCAGCAGGCCTACTTCGACCAGGCCGCCAAGGCCGAAGACCTGCAGGCGCAGGCCGACGAGCAGTCGGGGATCGCCGACGACAGCGCCCGCAAGGCCGGCCAGGTCGCCAACCAGATGTACCGCAACAGCGGCGACGACGCCGCCCTCGAGCTGTTCCTGTCGAACTCCTCCGGCGACGCCGACGACCTGCTGGCGCGGCTGGGCAGCATGGACAAGCTGCTCGAGTACAACCGCGCCGTCGCCGACAAGGCCGCGGCCGCCCGTGACCAGGCCCAGTCGCTGAGCGACCAGGCCTCCAAGGCGCGCGACGAGCGTGATCGGCTGCAGAAGATCGCCGAGCAGAAGATGGTCGCGGCGCAGGAAGCGGCGGATGCTGCCCAGGCCGCCCTCCAGCAGAAACAGGACAACCTGCTCACGCTCCAGGCACAGCTCGCAGCCCTCAAGGACAAGACGACCGCCACGGTCGCCGGGTACCAAGAGGGCGAGCGCAAGCGCAAGGCCGAAGAGGAGCGTCGCCGCAGGGAAGAGGAAGAGCGTCGCAAGAAGGAAGCCGCCAGCGGTGGTGGCGGCGGTGGCGGGGGAGGCGGCGGCACCGGCGGCTCCGGATCCGGCGCCTGGCGTCGTCCGCACGGCGGCTACATCTCCTCGGGCTATGGCCCCCGGCCTGCGCAGTGCGTCAACGGCGTCTGCCGCTCGACCTACCACCGTGGCACCGACTTCGCCAACGGCTGCGGTGCGGCGATCTACGCGGCCGCATCAGGGCGGGTCGACGCCGCTTTCTACAACGGCGGCTATGGCAACTACATCCGCATCCAGCACGGCGGCGGCATCGCGACCGGCTACGCGCACATCGCACGGATCGCAGTGTCGTACGGGCAGCAGGTCAGCGCCGGCCAGGTGATCGCCTACGCCGGCAACACCGGCGCCTCGCAGGGCTGCCACCTGCACTTCGAGGTGTACACCGGCGGCGGCACCACCAACCCCTACAACTTCCTGGCGGCCCGCGGCGCGATCTGATCCCCGCTTAACGTCCGCATAACGCAGAAACCCCCCGGTCATCGACCGGGGGTTTCCTCATCATCAGCAGGAGGTCAGTGGCCTTCGGCGCCGAAGCGCTCGATCGCCTCGTCGAGGATGCGCTGCGCCTCAGCGGCGTCGCCCCAGGCGTCGACCTTGACCCACTTGTTGGGCTCGAGGTCCTTGTAGTGCTCGAAGAAGTGCGCGATCTCCTTCTTGGTGTACTCGGGCAGGTCGTCGATGTCCTGGATGTGCGCCCAGCGCGGGTCCTTCGACAGCACGGCGACGAGCTTGTCGTCGCCACCCGCCTCGTCGCTCATCTTCAGCACGGCAACGGGGCGGACGTTCACGACGACGCCGGGGTAGATCGCGTGGTCGAGCAGCACGAGCACGTCCAGCGGGTCACCGTCCTCGCCGAGGGTGTTGTCGAAGTAACCGTAGTCAGCGGGGTAGCCGAACGTCGTGTACAGCACGCGGTCGAGGTGGACACGACCGGTCTCGTGGTCGACCTCGTACTTCACGCGGCTGCCGCGCGGGATCTCGATGACGGCGTCGTGTGCGCCCATGTGCTGCTCTCCTTGGAAACGTTGGAAGGGAAAAGACGGTGGGGATGCCGCGGACTAGCCTACCCGCGCACTCGAAGCAGCATTCGCTCCAGCGGTCCCGTCAGCGCAACCAGCAGCAGTGCGTAGTACCCGACGTCGTGCACCCAGGCGGCGATCGGGAGAGCGACGCTGAACAGGATGATCGCGGCGACATCGCCGACGGCGCCCCGGCGCAGCAGATCGTCGGACATCGCGTGCAGCTGCGGGTGCCGCTGCAGATAGAGCTTGCCGGCGAGCGTGGCGACCTGGGTGAGGATCAGCGTTCCGATGTAGATGACCGCCTGCAGTGGATCCGTGTCCATCTGCCCCAGCATCGCCGTCGGCACCGGCAGCCAGACGATCGTCAGCATCCACGCGACGTTCAGCCACAGCAGGGCCGGGGTCACCCGCTGCACGGCTTCGTATTGCCGGTGATGCTCCATCCAGAACACGGCGATGAGCACGAAGCTCAGCGCGAAGCTCACCAGCTGTCCGCTGTGCTCGACGAGAAAGTCGCCGGTGTCGGTCCCCTCGCGCGCGGCTTCAGACACCGACTCCAGCAGCGGAAGGATCAGCAGCGTCATCGCGATAGCCACCACCGCATCGACGAACGCCCTCAGTCGCTCTGGCGCGAAGGTCGTCTGCTCGTTCACCCGCTCAGATTAGAGCGAGATGCCCCCGCACGACAGGGGGATCACCGGTGCCGTAGCTTTAAAGGATGCCGTCTCTCCCGCCCGCCGTCGCCGAGATCCGGCGCGCCGTACGCATCGCCATCGCCGACGTTCCCGATGGCGCCGGCATCGTCGTCGCCCTCTCGGGTGGTGCCGACTCGCTCGCGCTCGCCGCGGCCTGCGCCTTCGAGGCGCGCTCCCGTCAGATCCGCGTCATCAGCGCGACGATCGACCACGGCCTGCAAGCGGGGTCGGCGGATGCTGCCGCACAGGCATCCGAGAAGGCCGAGGCGCTCGGCATCCGCAGCATCGTCCGACGTGTGAGCGTGGCAGAGTCCGCGGACGGTCCGGAGGCCGCCGCCCGCGACGCGCGTTACGCGGCGCTGCGTGCGATCGCATCCGAAGAGCACGCCGCCGCCGTGCTGCTCGGCCACACCCTCGACGATCAGGCCGAGACCGTATTACTCGGGCTCGCCCGGGGCTCCGGCGCCGCCAGCCTGCAGGGCATGGCGCCGGTGCGTGAGGACAACGATCGGATGCTGTGGCTGCGCCCCCTGCTGAGCGTGCGTCGAGACACCACCAGGGCGTTCTGCGCAGCATCCGACATCGAGGTCTGGGACGACCCCCACAACACCGACATCCGCTTCGCGCGGGTGCGCGCGCGCACCCGCGTGCTGCCGGTGCTGGAGGCCGAGCTCGGCCCGGGCATCGCCGAGGCGCTCGCCCGCACGGCCGAGCAGCTGCGCGAGGACGCGGAGGCGTTCGACGAGATGATCCACGAGACCATCGAAGACATCGTCGAGCACGCCGAGGCGGGCATCTCGGTCAGCGTGGCCGCGCTCGCCGCGAACCCCGCGGCCCTGCGCAACCGGATCATCCGGCTGGTCGTCGACAGCGAGTTCGGTGTCGGCCTCACGCGGGTGCAGACCCTCGAGGTCGCGCGCCTGGCTACCGACTGGTCGGGCCAGGGCCCGATCGACCTGCCCGGCTGCAGCGCCCACCGCCACGGCGGACGCATCGTGTTCACCGCGCGCTGAGCGTCACCGCATTCTCAGTCGGGGCATCGAAAAGGCCCCGCGAATCGGATTCGCGGGGCTGGTGTCCTACTTCTTGCCGCCCAGCAGGCCGCCGAGGATGTCGCCGATCCCGCCGCTCGACGAAGAACCGGACCCGCCGCCGAACAGCCCACCCAGTCCGCCGAGGATGTCGCCGATCCCGCCGCCGGAGGTCTGGCCGCTGTCGCCACCGCCGCCGAACAGTCCGCCGAGGATGTCGCCGATCCCGCCGCCGCCGTCAGCCTTACCCTTGTTGGCGTTCGCGATCAGGCCCATCACGATGGGAGCGAGCATGGGCAGCAGCTTGCCGAAGTCGATGCCGCCGGCGGTCTTCTCCGACGAGGTCAGCGTGCCTGCGACTTCCTTCTCCTTGCCGCCGAACACGTGCTGGACGATCTTCTCGCCGTCGGCCTCGTCGATGTCGTCGACGCTGGATGCTCCGGAGAAGCCCTCGTGGCGGCTCAGCGCCTGCTCGATCGCCGACGAGCCCTCTGCCGTCTCGGCGTTCTTCGCCAGTCCGCCGACGAGGGCTGCGCCGCCCTCTTCAACGGCCTGCCGCGCGACGTCCTGACTCACGCCGAATCGCTTCGCGATGTCATCGATCGGCACCTGCTTGAGAATCGCGTCGAGGTCCATGTCTTCCACCTTCCCCGCGGGCGGACGCCCGCACCTGGTGCTCACAGTAGCGGGCATCCCATCCCTTCCGTACGGTTCTCGCAGGTCATCCGCCCTAAACTCGTTCTATGCGCGCTGCGGAAATCCAGGACGACCTCACCCAGATCCTCGTCACCGAGGAGCAGATCAAAGCGAAGCTCGAAGAGCTGGCCGCACGCGTGGCCGCCGACTACGAGGGCAAGGACCTTGTCCTGGTGGGCGTGCTCAAGGGCGCCATCATGGTGATGGCCGACTTCGCCCGGGCGCTGCCGTTCCACGCGCCGATGGACTGGATGGCCGTCTCGAGCTACGGCGCGAGCACCAAATCCAGCGGTGTCGTGCAGATCCGCAAGGACCTCGACACCGACCTGCACGGCAAGCACGTGCTGATCGTCGAGGACATCATCGACTCGGGTCTCACCCTCAGCTGGCTGCTCGAGAACTTCGAATCCCGCGGCGCCGAGTCGATCGAGGTGCTCGCCCTGCTGCGCAAGCCCGAGGCCGCCAAGGTCGAGATCGACTGCAAGTACGTGGGCTTCGACATCCCCGTCGAGTTCGTCGTCGGTTACGGACTCGACTACGCCGAGCGCTACCGCAACCTGCGCGACGTCGCCGTGCTGGCGCCGCATGTGTATTCCTGAGCGTCCTTCGTCTCGTCGCTTCGCTCCTCGCTCAGGAACCGGAGGGGGCGCCGACGGGTACGCCGTCGGTGAACGTACAGCGGCCCCCTAACGCGCGGGCGGTACGCTGAACGCATCATGGACGTCAAGAAGGTCTCGAAGAACCCGCTGATCTACATCGCGTTGATCGGCGTTCTGCTGTTCGCCGGCTTCCTGCTGATCTCGAACCTCTCCGCCCCGAAGCAGATCACGGTGCAGCAGGGTCTCGAGCTGCTCGATGGCAAGACGGTGACGAAGGTCGTCAACACCGACGGCGACCAGCGCGTCGACCTCACGCTCTCGAAGGAGTTCGAGGGCTCGACGAACGTGCAGTTCTACTACGTCGAGGCCCGCGCCGACCAGGTCGTCGAGGCGATCGACGGCGCCGAGATCAAGGCGGCGGATGCCAACGACGTCGTGCCCCGGGCCACCTGGTTCGACGGATTCCTGTCTCTGCTGCTGCCCCTGGTGCTGCTCGGCCTGCTGTTCTGGTGGCTGCTGTCGTCGATGCAGGGCGGCGGCAGCAAGGTCATGCAGTTCGGCAAGTCGAAGGCGAAGCTGGTGAACAAGGAGACCCCCACGGTCACCTTCGCCGACGTCGCCGGGTCTGACGAGGCCATCGAGGAGCTCCACGAGATCAAGGAGTTCCTGCAGGACCCGGCCAAGTTCCGGGCGATCGGCGCCCGCATCCCCAAGGGCGTGCTGCTGTACGGCCCTCCCGGAACCGGTAAGACCCTGCTCGCCCGCGCCGTCGCCGGCGAGGCCGGTGCCCCGTTCTACTCGATCTCGGGTTCGGACTTCGTCGAGATGTTCGTCGGCGTCGGAGCCTCGCGCGTGCGCGACCTGTTCACGCAGGCCAAGGAGAACGCCCCCGCGATCATCTTTATCGACGAGATCGACGCCGTCGGACGCCATCGCGGTGCCGGCATGGGCGGCGGCAACGACGAGCGCGAGCAGACCCTCAACCAGATGCTCGTCGAGATGGACGGCTTCGACCCGAACGCGAACGTCATCGTGATCGCGGCGACCAACCGTCCCGACATCCTCGACCCCGCGCTGCTGCGCCCCGGCCGCTTCGACCGCCAGATCGGCGTCGACGCCCCCGACCTGAAGGGCCGCCAGCAGATCCTCGAGGTGCACGCCAAGGGCAAGCCGCTCTCGCAGTCCGTCGACCTCGAGGTCGTCGCCCGCAAGACGCCCGGCTTCACCGGCGCCGACCTGGCCAACGTCCTCAACGAGGCTGCCCTTCTGACCGCCCGCTCGAACGCGCAGCTGATCGACAACCGCGCCCTCGACGAGGCCATCGACCGTGTGATCGCCGGCCCGCAGCGCCGCACCCGAGTGATGAAGGACAAGGAGAAGCTCATCACCGCGTACCACGAGGGCGGGCACGCGCTCGCCGCCGCGGCGATGAACTACACCGACCCGGTCACCAAGATCACGATCCTGCCGCGCGGCAAGGCCCTCGGCTACACGATGGTGATGCCGCTCGACGACAAGTACTCGGTCACCCGCAACGAACTGCAGGACCAGCTCACCTATGCGATGGGCGGTCGCGTCGCCGAGGAGCTCGTCTTCCACGACCCGACCACGGGCGCCTCGAACGACATCGAGAAGGCCACCAGCATCGCCCGCAAGATGGTCATCGAGTACGGAATGACCACCGAGCTCGGCCCGGTCAAGCTCGGCTCCGAGGGCGGCGAGCCCTTCGCCGGCCGCGACATGGGGCGTGGACGCGAGTACTCCGAGACCGTCGCCGAGCGCGTCGACGCCGAGGTGCGTGCGCTGATCGAGCAGGCCCACAACGAGGCTTATCAGGTGATCAGCGCGAACCGCGACATCCTCGACCGACTCGCGCTGGCGCTGCTCGAGGAGGAGACCCTCGACCACAACCAGATCGCCGAGATCTTCACCGAGGTGCGCAAGCTGCCCGAGCGTCCGCAGTGGCTCTCCAGCGAGGAGCGTCCGGTGTCGACGCTGCCGCCGGTGCAGATGCCGCGCCGTGCCGAGCAGGGCATCGCCGCCCACACCGCCGCGAACGGCGAGACCGCTCGCACCTCTGGCGCGCCGGCAGGCGGCGGGCAGGCCCGACCGGCGACGGCCTGACGTGTCCGTCGACAAGCCCCGCGTCGAGCGCCTCACCCGCGAGCTGCTCGAGGCGATCGGCGAGGACCCCGACCGGCCGGGACTGAAGCAGACCCCGGGCCGGATGGCCGAGCTGTACGAGGAGTTCTTCGCCGGTGTAGGCGAAGACCCCGCCGCGCACCTCGAGCGCACCATCAGCATCTCGCGCGGCCCGGCGCCCGACACCCTTCCGTCGGGTGCCGTGCTGCTGCGCGACATCCGGTTCCGCTCGGTGTGCGAGCATCATCTGCTGCCGTTCGCCGGTGTCGCCCACCTCGCCTACCTGCCCGGAGAGCAGGTGGTCGGGCTCGGCGCACTGGTGAAGGTGGTCGAGACGCTCGCGACGCGCCCGCAGGTGCAGGAGCGCCTCGGGGAGCAGATCGCGGATGCCATCGCCGACGGCCTCGACACGCGGGGCGTGCTCGTCGTGCTCGACGCCGTGCACGGGTGCGTGACCATGCGCGGAGGACGCCAGCCGCTGGCATCCACCGTCACGATCGCCGCGCGCGGCGAGTACACCGACCCGGTCGCGCGCGCCGAGCTGATCGCGCTGATTGGCTCCTCTTCGAATGCGGGGGCCCAGCCAGGAACAGGGGCCCAGGCATGACGCTGATCTGGGGCATCCTCAACACCACGCCCGACTCGTTCAGCGACGGCGGTCGCTACATCGACCCCGAGGCGGCTGTCGCGCATGCCCGCCTGCTGCGCGACCAGGGCGCCGCGATCATCGACGTCGGTGGCGAATCGACGCGACCCGGCTCGGAGCGCGTGACTCCTGCTGTCGAGCAGGCGCGGGTGCTGCCGGTCATCGAGGCGCTCACCGCCGCAGGCATCCCCACCTCGGTCGACACGCTCAACGCCGGCACGGCGGTCGCGGCCGTGCGGGCCGGTACGCGCATCGTCAACGACGTCTCCGGCGGCCTCGCCGATGATCGGATGCTGTCCGCGATCGCCGACCTGGATGCCGATGTCGCCATCGGCCACTGGCGCGGCCCGTCCGCCGACATGTACGCCCGCGCCCAGTACACCCGAGTGGCACGCGAGGTGGCATCCGAGCTGCATGAGCGCGTCGCCGCGGCGGCCGCAGCCGGCATCGCGCCGTCGAGGGTGATCGTCGATCCCGGTGTGGGCTTCGCGAAGTCCGGCACGCAGAACTGGGAACTGCTGCGCGACCTCGACGAGATCACCGCGCTCGGGCACCGGGTGCTGATCGGCACCTCGCGCAAGCGGTTCCTCGCCGAGGTGCTCGACCCTTCACTTCGACCCGCTGACGCTCGCTCAGCACATGCGACAAGCTCAGCGACCCAAGCGATCGAGCAGCCTGCCACGTCGTGGACCGACGAGCAGCGCCGCGACCTCGCCACCGCCGTCACCAGCGCGCTGGCCGCCCGCGCCGGCGCCTGGGCGGTGCGGGTGCACGACGTGGCCGCCACCCGTGACGCTCTTGAGATCACCGCCGCCTGGGACGGGAGATGACATGGACCGCCTCGACGAGATCACCCTCACCGGCCTGACCGTGTTCGGACACCACGGCGTGTTCGACCACGAGCGACGTGACGGCCAGGAGTTCACGATCGACCTGACCCTGCGGCTCCCACTGGGCCCGGCGGCAGCATCCGACGACGTGGCCGACACGGTACACTACGGCGAGCTCGCCGAGCGGGTCGCCGGGATCGTCGCCGGCGAGCCGGTCGACCTGATCGAGACCCTCGCCGAGCGCATCGCCGCCGCGGCGCTCGAGGACCATCGGGTCAGAGAGGTCGCGGTGACCGTGCACAAGCCGCACGCCCCGATCGCCCGGACGTTCTCCGACGTCGCGGTGACCGTGCACAGGAAGCGGTCATGATGGATCGCCGGCTGACCCACTTGTCGGGCATCCCCGATCCCCGACCCGGTCGTGAACCGCAGGTCGCCGTCGTCGCGCTCGGCTCGAACGAGGGCGATCGCGGCGAGATGCTGCGCGCCGCCGCCGAGCGGCTGCGGCGGCTGCCGCTGGTCGACGACCTGGTGATGTCGGACACGATCGAGACGGTCGCACTCAAGCCCGACGGACCCGACCCCGATGCCCCGCCGTACCTGAACGCGGTGGCGCTGCTGACGACCCGCCTGGCGCCGTCCGTGCTGCTGGGCATGCTGCACGCCGTCGAAGACGAGCAGGGTCGCGTGCGCCGTGAGCGCTGGGGCGACCGCACCCTCGACCTCGACCTGATCGCATACGGCGACTTCACCAGTTCGGATGAGCACCTGACCGTGCCGCATCCGCGCGCCGCCGAGCGACTGTTCGTGCTCGAGCCCTGGCTCAGCATCGACCCCGAGGCGGTGCTGCCCGGCGCCGGACGCGTCGACGAGCTGGTGCGGCAGTTGAAGGGCGACTACCGGTGAGGCGCACCTCCACCGCGCTGCTCATCGTGCTGGCGCTGTTCGGCGTGGGAGCCGGGTTCGGCTTCAATCATCTGCTCACCATCAGCGGCCGCGCGACGTTCACCCCCTCGCCGTTCCTTCCCGTGCTGCTCCTGCTGATCGCGCTCGCCGTCTTCCTGCTGGCCTGGCCGGTGCGCCGCAGCACCCGCGGAGGCGCGCGCGTCGACCCGTTCCGGGCGCTGCGCGCCGCCACGCTGGCGCGCGCGTCGAGCCTGCTGGGCGCCATCCTCGCCGGGTTCGGCGGCGGCCTGCTGGTGTTCCTGCTCACGCGACCCGTCCCTGCGCCGGTAGGGTCGGTGGTGGCGATGATCGCCCTCGTCGTCAGCGCCATGCTGCTGGTCGGGGTCGCGCTCATCGCGGAACAGTTCTGCACGCTGCCGAAGGATTCTGATGACCGAAAGCCAGACGACCCCACCGAGTGACCCGAATCCGTTCGGGGAGCCACCGGTGCCGCCCGCTGCGCCACCGGCCCCACCGGCTCCGCCCGCACCGGCATCCGCACCCCCTGCTCCTGCCGCACCTCCTGCTCCCGCCGCACCTCCTGCTCCTGCCGCACCGGCATCCGCCTCCGAGCAGCCGGCTCCGGCGCAGCCCGCCGCGCTCGACGAGGGCACCTACGACGCGCTTCGCACCCCGCGAAGCGCCTCCGCGCTCGCGCTCGACGGCGCATGGCACCAGATCTCGCCGCGCCATGTCGTCTCGCAGCTGCTGCAGAACGCACTGCTGATCGTCTTCGTCGTCGCCGTGGTGCTCGTGCTCACGCTCGCCGTCGACCAGACCTGGGCATGGATCCCGGGCGGAGCGATCGTGCTGATCACCCTGGTCACGATGGTGATCCTGCCCCGACAGGCGAAGGCGATCGGCTACATGCTGCGTGACGACGACATCGTCTTCCGTCGCGGCATCCTCTGGCAGCGCATGGTCGCCGTGCCCTACGGACGCCTGCAGCTCGTCGACATCACCCACGGTCCGCTCGACCGCGCCTTCGGCGTCTCGCAGCTGAAGATGGTGACCGCGGCGGCCACGACCGGGGTGCAGATCCCCGGGCTCACCCAGGCATCGGCCGAGGCGCTGCGCGACACCCTGATCGAGGTCGCCGAGACCAGGCGGACCGGCCTGTGAGCATCCCCTCCGCGCCCACGCCCGACTCGCAGGCAGCGCCGCCCACGGCGCTGCCCGCCGGCGGCTCATCGAGCCTCGCCGACGGCGAGTGGCATCGGATGCACCCGCTCACGCCCCTGTTCAAGGGCGGCCTGGTGCTCATCATCGTCGCCGGCATCGTCATCTCGAACATGCGCGACCGGATCATCAACTTCTTCGTGCAGCAGTTCGCGCCCGAAGAGGCGGCGTACACCGAGTACCCTGGTGACCCCATCGACTGGGTGCTGGCGAACAACCTCATCCTGCTCGCGCTGCTCATCGTGGTCGGCATCGTGGTGCTGTTCATCGTCGTGTTCTGGGTGGTGTGGCGCTTCCACCAGTTCCGCATCACCGGCTCGCACGTCGAGGTGCGCAAGGGTCTGCTGTTCCGCTCGCAGCGTCGCGCGCCGCTCGACCGCGTGCAGGGCGTGAACCTCACCCGTCCCTTCCCCGCCCGGATCATCGGCCTCGCCAAGATCGAGGTCGTCGGCGCCGGCACCGACTCGAACGTCGACCTGGAGTACCTGGCGACGGGCAAGGCCGAAGCGGTGCGCGCCGACATCCTGCGTCTGGCCTCGGGGGCGCGGTCCGCGCGGCTGGCGGCGTCCGGTGCGGTGCCTCCGGGCGCCGGCGCTTACGCCGCCGGGCAGCAGGGCGCCGGAGTGGACGGCAGTGCGCCGATGACACGGCGCGACCAGCTGGTCGGCTCGATGAACGCCGGAGTGTCGGGGCTCATCGAGGGCGTCGACCTCGCCGACGTCGCACCCGAGAGCGTGGTGAAGATCCCCACCGGGCGCCTCATCGGCTCGCAGCTCATCTCGGCCCTGTTGTGGGCGCTGCTCTTCGGCGGGATCTTCGTCGTGGCCATGGTCGCCACCTTCACCGGCATGACCGCCGACGGCGAGACCGGACCCGAGATCGTCGTCGCGATGATCGGACTCGCGCTCGGCATGGGAATCCCGCTGGTCATCGCCGTGGTCGGTATCACCTGGGCACAGATCTCGCGCTCGCTGCGGTATTCGATCGCGCCGACGAACGACGGCATCCGACTCACGTTCGGTCTGCTGACGACCGTCACCGAGACTCTGCCGCCGGGACGCATCTTCGCCGTGTCCGTCTCGCAGTCGCTGCTCTGGCGTCCGTTCGGCTGGTGGACCGTGCGCATCAACCGCATGTCGGGAAAGTCGGCCAGTCAGGCGCAGTCCGGCACCGCACAGCAGTTCAACACGGTGCTGCCGGTGGGCAAGCGCGCCGATGTGGAGCGGGTGCTGGGGCTGATCCTGCCCGGGATCACGCCCGAAGAGCTCACGCAGCTGTGGGAGCACGGCGTCATCGGAGGGCAGCCGGACGATGCGTTCCGCACCGTTCCGCGTCGCGCCGCATGGCGGCATCCGCTCAGCTGGAAGCGACACGGCTGGACGCTCGTGCCCGGGAGTCTGCTGCTGCGCAAGGGCTGGCTGTGGCGTCAGCTGGCGATCTTCCCGCTCGCGCGCATGCAGGGCATCTCGATCGCGCAGGGCCCGATCTCGCGCGCCCAGGCGGTCGCCTCGATGCAGGTGCACTCGGTGACCGGACCGGTCTCATCGACGCTCTCCGCACTCGACCGCGAGGACGCGCAGGCGCTGATCGATGAGGTCGCCCGCGCGGCGGTGAATGCTGTCACCCACGATCACAGTCACCGCTGGGCCGAGCAGGGCTGAGATGGTGGCACCGGGACGCCTCGGCGTCGGCATCATCGGCGCCGGGCGCGTGGGTCCGGTGCTCGGTGCGGCGCTCGCCGGCGTCGGCCACGCCATCGTCGGGATCACCGCCGGATCGGATGACGACCGTGTCGCCGCGGTGCTGCCCGGCGTGCCCGTGCTCGACGCGGTCGAGGTGGTGCGCCGCAGCGAACTGGTGGTGATCGCCGTGCCGCACGACGAGCTGCCAGGACTCGTGCAGGGCATCGCCGACCTCGGCGGCTGGCAGGCCGGGCAGCTGCTGCTGCACACCGACCCCGGCTACGGCACCGATGTGCTCAGCCCGGCGGCCGAGCGCGGGGCGATCCCGCTGGCCGTGCACCCGGCGATCACCTTCAACGGCACCTCGGTAGACCTGCGACAGCTGCAGGCGTCGTTCGCTGCCGTCACGGCCCCGGCCGCCGTGCTGCCGATCGCGCAGGCGCTCGCCGTCGAGATGGGATGCGAGCCGGTGGTCATCGCCGAGCAGGACCGCGCCTCGTACGCCGAGGCGATCGCGACCGCGACGGAGTTCTCGCGATCGATCGTGCAGCAGTCGACCGGGCTGCTGCGCAGCATCGGCGTCGAGAATCCCGGCGGCTACCTGTCGGCCCTGGTGTCGTCGGCCGTCGAGCGGGCGCTGCGCGACGAGTCCGACCCGCTGGCGCTGCCGCCGGACCTCTGAGTGCCCGCTCTCGGGCATCCGCTCCCGGGCATCCGCCACACTTTCCTGCAACCGCCACACTCTCCTGCACCCGCTCCCGGGCATCCGCCACACTTTCCTGCAACTGCGCCATCGATCAATGTGGCGGATGCTGAAAACTGGCGCTCTCGCGATGCGCCGGCGCGGCGCGCCGCGACGGCGACTCAGCGCCCGCCGGAGAACCCGCCGCCTCCGCCGCCGCCCGAGAAGCCGCCGCCGGTCGACCCGCCGGACGAGCTCGACGACGGCGAGTACGTCGCGGCCGAGCGCACCGTCGTCGAGTAGCTCGACAGCCGCGAGCCGATCGACACGCCCACGGCGGTATCGATCCACCGCGGGCCGGACCCGCTGTCGGAGTACGCCGTGTCGAGCACCGAGGTCCAGCTCTTCTCCTCGCCGAACAGCATGGCGTAGGGGAGCAGCTTCTCGTACAGGTGCACCACGTCGACGCTGCCGTCGCTGCGCCGCTCGGCGCCCTGATACGACTGCAGCATGCGCAGCCGGTCGGCCTCGGCGACGCGGATGAACTCCTTCACACCGAGCAGGTACTCGTGCTGCTCGGCGCCGGCGGGCGTGAGCACGGTGTGCCGCGAGAAGGCGACGAACGCGGTGATGGTCACCGCGACGCACGCGAGCAACACCGCGACGACGCCGAGCGGCAGCAGGTCGCGATCGAGCGCCGCGGCCCAGAGGAACGTCGCCACGGTCGCCGCGAGCAGCGCGATCGAGATCCACCCGAACACGACCGCACCGCGGCTGCGCTCTTTCGTGGTCCAGCCGCGTGATTTCGCCTCGGACGTGCCCCGCTTCACCAGTCGCTCCATGCGCCCTGCGAACTTCGTGCTCTTGCGGGGGATGCGCCGCACCGTGCGGTCACCGGTGAAGACGGCATCCACTGTCGCCTGATCCAGCGGCGCCACGGCCGCACCCCGATCGACCAGGCGCACGGCGGGACGATCGCCGTCGTGCTCCTCGAGGCGGATCGCGCCGCGCACCGCGAGGTGCACCAGCTCGGCCGGCACCGGGTTCGGAGCCCCGGGGATCAGCGGTGCGGCCACGAGCGGCGGCAGGTCATCGGGCACATCGAACTGCGCCACGACGATGCCGGTCGCCGTGCGGCGTCGACGCGCGAATGCGGCGACGGATGCCCACGCCCCGGCGGCGGCGGCGACCGCCCCGGCGCCCACTGCAGCGGGGCCGAAGTCGGCGAGCGCGTCGGGCTCGCGGGCGGCGGGCTGCGTGACGGTGCCCGCGGTGAAGCCGATCGCGACGGTCACGCCGTCGCCGACTGCGCGCTCGCCGGATGCCACGGTGAACACCTGCGCGTCGTCCTGCGCGCGCGGTCCGTCGAGCGTGCACGTGTCGGTGCTGCCCTGCACGCCCTGGTAGCAGGCGGTGTCGTCGGTGAGGCCGGCCGCGAGCTCGGGCGAGACGGCGATCTCGGCCTGGAAGCGTCCGATGTCCTGCGTGCTGTCGACCGGCAGCAGATCCCAGTAGAACTCGTCGTTCCCCGATTCCGAGCCGGTGATCATGAAGTCGCGCATCGTGTACTCGATCACATAGGTGGTCGACCCGTGCACGTAGTCGTCTGTGCCGGTCAGCAGGTAGAGCAGACCGTCCTCCGACTCGGTCTCGTACGGCACCGCGCGGCCCTGCTCATCGGTCACCGACACGATCTCGAGGCTGAGACCCGCGCCCTCGTACCGCTCCGGATAGCCGCGCACGATGCCCTTGTTCTGATCGAAGTCGGGGAACTCGGCGACGAGCGTCTCGGTGACGTGTGCGACCGAGCGGCCCTCGGCGTCCAGCGACAGGTCGTAGCGGGCGTCCCACGACGAGTAGCTGAAGTCGTCCACGTCGGCGGACGCGGTCGACGGCAGCAGCACCGCTGTCAGCAGGCCGAGGGCGAGCGCGAGGAAGGCCAGGAAGCGACGCATGGTGAGAAGGCTACCGGCGTGACCCTGCGCGCTCGGGGAGAGCCCGGGGCACGCCGGTAGACTGGAAGGCGACTTTCTTCAAGGAGCCCCCACATGACTGACGCGCCTGCGCCGACCCCCTCGCCTGAGCTCGACGAAGCCCACCGCGCCGAGCTCGACGAAGCGTTCGAGCAGAAGGCCGTGCGTCTTGCGAAGCGCGAGAAGCTGATCGCCAACCGATCGGATGCCGGTGGCGGGGCGTTCCCGGTCAGCGTGCCCGTCACGCACGGGATCCCGGCGCTGCGCGCCGAGTACGGCGAGCTCGAGGCCGGCGCCGAGACGGGTGTCATGGTCGGCGTCGCCGGCCGTGTCGTGTTCAGCCGCAACACGGGCAAGCTCTGCTTCGCCACGCTGCAGGCCGGCGACGGCTCGCGCATCCAGGCGATGGTGTCGCTGGCGAACGTCGGCGACGAGTCGCTGGCGGCGTGGAAGGAGCTCATCGACCTGGGCGACCACGTGTTCGTGCACGGCGAGGTCATCTCGAGCCGTCGCGGCGAGCTGTCGATCATGGTCGACCAGTGGCAGATCGCGTCGAAGGCGATCCTGCCGCTGCCGAACGTGTACGGCGAGCTGAACGAGGAGACGCGGGTGCGCAGCCGCTTCCTCGACCTGATCGTGCGCGACCAGGCCCGCACCACCGTGCGCGCCCGCGCCGCCGTCAACGCCAGCCTGCGATCGACGTTCACCTCGCACGAGTACCTCGAGGTCGAGACGCCCATGCTGCAGGTGCAGCACGGCGGGGCATCCGCTCGCCCCTTCATCACGCACTCGAACGCCTTCGACACCGAGCTGTTCCTGCGCATCGCGCCCGAGCTGTACCTGAAGCGCGCCGTCGTCGGCGGCATCGAGCGGGTCTTCGAGATCAATCGCAACTTCCGCAACGAGGGCGCCGACTCGACGCACAGCCCCGAGTTCGCGATGCTCGAGGCCTACCAGGCCTACGGCGACTACAACCAGATGGCCTCGCTCACGCAGGAACTCGTGCAGAACGCGGCCGTCGCCGTCGCGGGCTCGACCACGGTGACCTGGGCCGACGGCACCGAGTACGACCTCGGCGGCGAGTGGGACCGTGTCTCGATGTACGACTCGCTGTCGGAGGTGTCCGGTCGCACCGTGACCCCGCAGGATCCGGTGGAGGACCTCATCGCGTTCGCCGAGGCGAACGGCGTCGACATCCCGCCGCACCCCACGCACGGCAAGCTCGTCGAAGAGCTGTGGGAGCACTTCGTGAAGGTCGACCTGGTGCGCCCGACCTTCGTGATGGACTTCCCCGTCGACACCTCGCCGCTGGTGCGTGAGCACCGCTCGATCGCCGGCGTCGTCGAGAAGTGGGACCTGTACGTGCGCGGCTTCGAGCTGGCGACCGGCTACTCCGAGCTCGTCGACCCCGTCATCCAGCGCGAGCGCTTCGTCGAGCAGGCGAAGCTCGCCGCCGGCGGCGACCTCGAGGCGATGCGCGTCGACGAGGAGTTCCTGCGTGCCCTCGAGCACGGCATGCCGCCGTCGGGTGGAATGGGAATGGGCATCGACCGTCTGCTGATGGCCATCACCGGTCTCGGCATCCGCGAGACCATCCTGTTCCCACTGGTCAAGTAGCCCTCGCGCGCTGCAGCGCCCACTGCGGCAGCATCCCGGCCGACAGTATCGACGAGATCAGCGCGGCCATGCTGTGCTCGGGATCGATCTCGAGCGCCTGGTCGACGTACCGGCCGGCGTGCGATGACCGGCCCAGCGCCCACGCGAGCCAGGCGGCGGCGGTGAGCGCACCGGGCTTGGCGTCGCGCGGGGCGCGGGCCGCCGCCGAGCGCACCACCTGCAGTGCGCAGCCGAGGCGGTCGGCATCCGGGCGCGGTCCGCGGCCGAGGAACACCTCGCCGATGGCATCCGGCACGACACCATGTCCACCCGAGAACCGCAGCTGCGCTGCGAGAGCGTCACGGCCGAATTCGAGATCGGTCGCCCACTGCACGAGGATCGCATCCCGCAGGGTCGGCCGGTTCAGGCACCACAGCAGGGCGGCGCACGAGTACGCGTCATCGCCGGAGGGGATCTCGAGCAGGGCCTCGGCGAAGCAGGGAAGATCATCGAGCACGACCTCGGCCACCATCAGCGCCAGCGGGTTGTGGTCGGCGCCGGCGGGACCGTCGAGGGCGGCCTCGAGCTCGCGCAGCGCCCGGCCGACGTGCTCGCGCTCGACCAGGTCGGACGGGGGCAGATCGGCGCCCGAGAGCTGATCGCCGGTGACGTCTCCGATACCGGGGACGTCGGACGGGTGGCGGATGCTGTCGCGCGCGTGCACGGAGGGCAGATCGTCGAGGTAGTCGGCCCAGCCCTGCGGGGTCACGCACAATGCCTCGACGATGCGCAGCCCCGCCTGGGTGCCCACCTCGAGGAGGGCCTCGATGAAGGGGAGGTGCGGCAGCAGCAGGCCATCGGGTATCGACTGGGCGACCTCATCGGTGTACACCACCACGGCGGCCGCGTCGATCTGCGGCACCTGCAGCAGCGCCTGCAGAGCCGCCTCGGCGAAGGCATCCTGGTCGACGCCGGGGTCGGGAAGGTCGACGCGCATGGCGCCCTGGGTGCGCGAGCCGTGGAACGGCAGCATCACCAGGCTCTGCCGTGGTGTGAAGCCGGCCAGCAGCGGTACGAGGCCGAGCAGATCGGCGGGTTCTGTGGAGCGGATGATCGTTGTCATGGGCCGAGTGTGGCCGAGACCACGGGCGCCTGAAGCCTGCGATCCCAGTAAGTGTGCACAAGCCGTGCGAAGGCCCGTTCGGTGCAGGAGGAGTGCACAGGTGCGGGGCGTACCATGGAGGCATGGACAACTTCTGGATCGCCGCGGCCTGGTCGATTCTGCCGACCATCGGGGTGAGCATCGTCTTCGTGATCGTGCTCCGCGGCATCCTGCGCTTCGACCGCACCGAGCGCAAGGTGCACGCGCAGATCGAGGCCCAGGAGCGCGCCGCACGCGGGCTCCCGCCGCGCGCCTGACCGCACCGCAGTCCCCGCCGCCGCGCCGCGCTTGCGTCGATCGCGTCGGCTGCGGCTACTCTGATCCATAGCGACTGGATGGGGGTGCGTAGGTGAACACGCAGTCCTGGCCGCTGTGGCTGACCATCGCCTACCTCATCTTCGACCTCACCGTCCGCATCGTCGCCGTCATCGTGGTGCCGCGCAACCGCAAGCCCACCTCGGCGATGGCCTGGCTGCTGGCGATCTTCTTCATCCCGATCTTCGGCGTGCTGCTGTTTCTGCTGATCGGCAATCCCAAGCTGCCCCGTGCCCGCCGCCGCAAGCAGGAGCGCATCAACAACTACATCGACGACATCGCGAGCTACCTGAACTTCGGCACCCTGCGCCCGAACGCGCCTGGTTGGTTCCCGCCGCTGGTCGCGATGAACAAGCACCTCGGCGCACTGCCGCTCTCGGGCGACAACGGCGTGCACCTGATCAGCGACTACCAGGAGTCGCTCGATGCCATGGCACACGAGATCCGCACGGCGCGGGACTACGTGCACGTCGAGTTCTACATCCTGCAGAGCGACGAATCGACCGACAACTTCTTCCGCGCACTCGAAGAGGTGGCGGCCCGCGGCGTGCCGGTGCGGGTGCTGCTCGATTACTGGGCGAACCGCTGGAAGCCGCGCTACCGCGAGACGCTGAAGCGGCTGAACGCCATGGGCGCCGACTGGCATCTGATGCTGCCGGTGCAGCCGCTGCGCGGGCGCATCCAGCGCCCGGATCTGCGCAACCACCGCAAGCTGCTGGTCGTGGACGGCCGTTCGGGCTATCTCGGGTCGCAGAACATCACCGACTCGACGTACAACCTGCCGAAGAACATCCGCCAGGGCCTGCACTGGGTCGACCTGATGGTGCGCGTCGACGGGCCGGTCGTCTCGAGCCTGAACGCTGTCTTCCTCAGTGACTACTACGCCGAGACCGACCGCGTGCCGGACGGCATCGACATCACCCGCGTCGAGTCGGGCACCGGCGACCTCGACTGCCAGATCGTGCCGTCGGGACCCGGGTTCGAGGCCGAGAACAACCTGCGACTCTTCCTGGGGCTGCTGTATGCGGCCAGCGAGAAGATCATGATCGTCAGTCCGTACTTCGTGCCCGATGAGGCGCTGCTGCTGGCGGTCACCGCCGCCGTCGATCGCGGCGTGCACGTCGAGCTGTTCGTCTCGGAGCAGGGCGATCAGGCGATGGTGTACCACGCGCAGCGCAGCTACTACGAGGCGCTGCTGCGCGCCGGGGTGCGCATCTGGCTGTACCCGGTGCCGTACATCCTGCACACCAAGAGCCTCACGATCGACGATCAGGTCGCCGTGATCGGGTCGAGCAACATGGACATGCGCTCGTTCGGCCTGAACATGGAGGTGTCGATGCTCGTGCGCGGCGAGGAGTTCGTCGACGAGATGCGCGTGCTCGAGGACGAGTACCGATCGCTCAGCCGCGAGCTGACGCTGGAGGAGTGGATGCAGCAGCCGCTGCGCTCCACCGTGCTCGACAACCTCGCCCGGCTGACCTCTGCGCTGCAGTGAGCCCCGGGTACTCTGAGAGCATGACCCCCTCTCGTGCGCGCCGCGTCCTGTCGACCCTCGTGATCGCCGGTGCGACCCTGCTCGTCGCCGGGTGCAGCGCATCACCGGGAAGCGCGCCCGCGCCGACCAGCAAGAGCGGCGACACGGCCACCACGACCCCGCCCGGAGGCGACAGCATCGCGACCGAGGTCGAAGCGGCCTGGCTCGACGACGGGCGCGCGATCGCGGTGGTCACCTGGGGGTCGTCGACGTGCGTGCCGGTCGCGGGCGACGTCTCCGCCGAGGGGCAGACCATCAGTGTGTCTCTTGCCAGCGGCGGGGAGAAGGCCTGCACCGACGACCTGGTGCCGCGCGCGGTCTACGTCGGGGTGCCCGAGGGCGTCGACGTCACGCAGGACGTCGAGCTCGAGGTCGCCTACGGAGGCGGCACGCAGGATGCCGACCTCGACGGCCTCGCCCAGGCCCCGGAGGGCCTGGGTGAGCAGAAGGCGTCGGCCGGGTGGTTCGAAGACGGCGGCATCGCCCTGCTGACGTGGGGGTCGTCGACCTGTCGTCCCGTGATCGAGGACGTGAAGCAGTCGGATGCCGGCGCCACCGTCACCTTCAAGACGACCGACGGTGTGTGCACGATGGACCTCGCACCGCGCGTGACGACGATCCTGCTGCCGGAGGAGCACGATGACGGCCCGTTCGAGCTGACGCTCGTCGGCGACAACCTCGACGCCACGGTCGCGGTCATCGGCTGAGCGCTCGGTGCCGGCCGAGCGATAGGAGCGCGGCCGAGCGCGGCACCGCCGTTCAGAACCGCGAGACGTCGTGCCCCGCGGGAAGCACGATCTGCAGCGCCCCCTGCTGCACTCGGCAGACCATCCGCACGGCGGTGCCGAATTCGTCGCCGTCGAGCTCGATCGAGGTCGGTGTGACCATCGCCGCCTCGGCGGTGCGCCCTGCCATGTAGCGGATCGACGCATCCCGCCCGCGCCGCTCGAGCACACGCCTGCCGGCACGGCTGCGGCGGAGCACCGAGTTGTCCCACCAGACCTTGCGCCATAGTCCCAGCCAGCCCAGCGGACCGGTGGGCTGGATCAAGGCGATGTCCATCCGGCCGTCGTCGAGCGAGGCATCCGGCATCAGCGCGATCCCCGCGGGCAGGGCACCGCAGTTGGCGAACAGCATGCTCTGCACCTTCGTCGAGTGCAGCTTGCCGTCGTCGACCTGGAACACGATGCGGAACGGCTTCGCCCCCGGCAGAGACCGCGCGGCCCCGTCGAGGTAGGCGACCCAGCCCACCGATCGCTTCAGTTCCGGGCTGGTGTTGGCGATCATCGCCGCGTCCAGCCCCATGCCGGCCAGTACCACGAAGGCGTGTTCGTCGCGGGTGCCGTCGGCACGGGTCAGCGCCGCCCACCCGATGTCGACCGGGTGTGTGAAGCCGGTGAAGACGGCATCCATCATCGCCTCCGGCTGGGTCAGCGGCAGCAGGAGGTTGCGGGCGAAGAGGTTGCCGGTGCCGCCGGGCAGCACAGCGAACGGCACGTCGCTGCCGGCCATCGACTGCGACACGGCACGCACCGTGCCGTCGCCTCCGGCGACGAGCACGGCGGCGGCGCCGTCGGCGAGCGCCGTGAGCGTCGCCTCGGTGCCCGGGTCGTCGACGGTGGTCTCGTACAGTCGCGGCGGCGCCCAGCCGTGCTGCGCCGACCGTGCCGACAGCGCGGTGTGCAGCCGGTGCGCGTCGACCTTCACCGGATTGAGAACGAGTGCGGCGTGCCGCGCTGCGCTCTCGGATGCTGTCATGCGGCCACTCTACGGCCGAACGTGCCGGTGGCCGTGCTGGCTAGACTTGCATGATGATCGATCTCGCACTTCTCCGCGACGAGCCCGAGCTCGTCCGACGCTCACAGATCGCGCGCGGGAACGCGCCCGAAACGGTCGACGCGGCGATCGAGGCCGATCGATCGCGTCGCGATGCGCTGAGTGCGTTCGAGTCGCTGCGCGCCGAGCAGAACGCGTTCGGCAAGACCGTCGCCAAGGCGCCCAAGGACGAGAAGGCCGCACTGGTCGCACAGGCCAAGGATCTGGCCGACCGGGTCAAGGCCGCGCAGCAGGCGGCGAACGAGGCCGCCGAGGCGGCGGCATCGGCCCTCGAGCGCGTCGAGAACGTCATCATCGACGGCGTTCCCGCCGGCGGTGAGGAGGACTTCGTCGAGCTGCGGCGGGTCGGTGAGATCCCCACCTACGAGTTCGAGCCGCGCGACCACCTCGAGCTCGGCGAGCTGCTCGGCGCCATCGACATGGAGCGCGGCGCGAAGGTGTCGGGTGCGCGGTTCTACTTCCTCAAGGGCATCGGCGCGCGGCTGGAGATCGCCCTGATGAACCTGGCGCTCGACAAGGCGCTGGCCAATGGCTTCACCCCGATGATCGTTCCCACGCTGGTGCGACCCGAGATCATGCAGGGCACCGGCTTCCTCGGCGAGCACGCCGATGAGGTGTACCACCTCGACAAGGACGACCTGTACCTCGTCGGCACCAGCGAGGTGCCGCTCGCCGGCTACCACAAGGACGAGATCCTCGACCTGAACGATGGCGCGCTGCGCTACGCGGGCTGGTCGACCTGCTACCGCAGCGAGGCCGGCTCGTACGGCAAGGACACCCGCGGCATCATCCGCGTGCACCAGTTCAACAAGCTCGAGATGTTCGTCTACACCACGCCCGAGGCCGCCGAGGCCGAGCACGAGCGCCTCGTGGCGCTGCAGGAGGAGATGCTCACCTCGCTCGGCCTGTCGTACCGCGTGATCGACGTCGCCGCCGGCGATCTGGGTTCCAGCGCGGCCCGCAAGTTCGACATCGAGGCGTGGGTGCCCACGCAGGGCGCGTTCCGCGAGCTGACCTCGACCTCGAACTGCACCACGTACCAGGCCCGCCGGCTCGACGTGCGGTATCGCCCGGAGGCGGCCGGCAAGACGGTCAACGTCGCGACGCTGAACGGCACGCTGGCGACGACCCGCTGGATCGTCGCGCTGCTCGAGACGCATCAGCAGGCCGACGGATCGGTGACGGTGCCCGAGGTGCTGCGCCCGTACCTGGGCGGGATCGAGGTGCTGCGGCCGCTCGGATGGACCGCGGATGCTGACGCGTCGGACGCCGACGGGCAGGGAGTCGAGTGACCGCCCGCGGGCTGGTCGGCCTCGACATCGACGGAACCATCATCCTGCCGGACGAGACGCCCAGCCCCGGCGTGCTCGACGCCGTGACCGAGGTGCGCGAGGCCGGGTACGAGGTCATGCTCGCCACCGGACGCAGCTGGGCGGGAACCCGGCACATCGAGCAGATGCTGGGGCTGTCCGCCGAGTACGCGGTGTGCTCGAACGGCGCCGTGACCATGCGGCGCGTCGACGGCGAATGGCAGCGCTGGCACGTCGAGGTCTTCGACCCGGCGACCGTGCTCGGTCTGCTGGGTGAGCACCTGCCGGAAGCGCACTACATGGTCGAGCTCGGCTCGGGGCAGCGCCTGTACACGGCGAGCATGGACGACTGGACGCTCGACGGCGGTCGTCAGGTGACCTTCGACGAGCTGGGGGCCCAGCCGGTCTCGCGCATCGTGGTGGTCGCGCCGCAGCACGACGAGGCCGACTTCGAGCGGATCGTCACCGCGGCGGGGCTCAACGAGGTCTCGTATGCGATCGGCTGGACCTCTTGGCTCGACATCGCCCCGCAGGGCGTCGACAAGGGCACGGCCATGGAGCGGGTGCGTGCACAGCTGGAGCTGCCGCGCGATCGCGTGCTGGTCGCGGGAGACGGACGCAACGACCTGGGCATGTTCGCGTGGGCGCTGGACGGCGGCGGTCGGGCCGTCGCGATGGGACAGGCCGTCGACGAGGTGCAGGATGCCGCGGGCGAGCTGACCGGGGTCGTCGATGACGGCGGACTCGCGGTGGCGCTGCGCACCCTGCTCTGAAGTGAAGGGCTGACAGCGACTCCCCAGGTGTGCAGGGAACAATGGGCAGGTCGGTTAGACTCGACGACTGACCGTCCGGTGCGAGCCGGGCGGGGGAGGGTTGTCCGAGCGGCCGATGGAGCTGGTCTTGAAAACCAGTGGGCAGAGATGTCTCGTGGGTTCGAATCCCACACCCTCCGCAGTTCCCGAAAGGCTTTGAGTGAGCGAGTCCAGCAGTCGCCGGCGCACGGTCGCCCGCCACGGTCAGTTGAGTTCGCCGACCGCGGTCGGCCAGCTGCTGAAGTTGATCGGCATCGCGCTCGCCGTGGTGCTGGTGAGCGGTGTCGGCGTCGTCGGCTACGTGATCGGCGGGCTGACCGGAACGGTCAGCGCCAACGCGGTCGAGCTCGACGGGCAGAAGGAACTGCCGCCCGACATCGCAGCGTACGAGGGGGGATTCGACATCCTGCTCACCGGCGTCGACACCTGTGAGCCGAAGTACGCGCACCTGTTCGGCGAGCGCTGCGAGGATCGCGAGGGGGATGCCACACTCAACGACGTGAACCTGCTCGTGCACGTCTCGAGCGAGCCGCGCCGCATCACCGCGGTGAGCTTTCCCCGCGACCTCATGCTGCCGATCCCCGAGTGCACCGATATCGACGGCAACATCAGCTCGGCGATGAGCAAGCAGCCGCTGAACGTGGCGTACGAGCACGGCGGCGAGAAGGGCGGGCTCAACTGCGTCGCCAAGACGATCTCCGAGCTGACCGGTGAGGACATCGAGTTCGCCGCGAAGGTCACCTTCGGCGGTGTGATCGAGATCACGGATGCCATCGGCGGGGTCGATGTGTGCCTGGCCAGCCCGATCAAGGACAAGTACACCGGCCTCGACATGGCCGCCGGCAATCACACCGTGCAGGGTCTGCAGGCGCTGCAGTTCCTGCGCACCCGCAAGGGCGTCGGCGACGGCTCGGACCTCGGCCGCATCGGCAACCAGCAGCAGTACATGTCGAGCCTGGCACGCAAGATGATCAGCGGCGAGGTGCTCGGCAACGTGCCGGTCATGCTGAAGCTCGCCGACACCGGCCTGAGCAACATCGAGGCGTCCACCTCGCTGGCCGACCCGATGAAGATCGTGCAGATCGCGCTGGCGGTCAAGAGCGTGCCGTTCAAGGACATCGTGTTCGTGCAGTACCCGACCGGCGCCGATCCCGACAACCCGAACAAGGTCGTGCCCGACCGCGAAGCCGCGACCGCCCTGTGGGATGCGATCTCGGCGAACAAGCAGCTGCAGATCACGTACGAGAACACCAGCAACGATGGCGTCGTGGTGAAGGAGCCGGTGGACGGCGAGAGCCCGGCACCGACCGACACCGCCAGCCCCGACGCGACCGCAGCGCCCGAGCCGACCGAGGTCGCCGAGCTGCCCGACACGATCAAGGGCAACTCCGCGGCCGTGCAGACGTGCTCGAACGGCAACGTGCGCGGGTGAGCCATCCCGCCCCGGCGCCGGATCTGACCCGCGTGGTCGAGTTCGTCCGCGCCGACGCACGGGCAGACCGCTTCGCTCTCTGGGGATCGTCGACGGTCGTCGACGAGAACACCGGGGAGCCGGTCATCGGGCAGGAGCTGTTCGACGCTCTGCACGACGCCGCCGGAATCACCGCCCGGTACCCGGTGGGCAATGCCGGGGTCATCCACGTCTACGGCTACTGGTTCTCCGACGTGGTCACGCCGTACGGGCGCAAGCGCGACCGCTGGCAGGACGGCGAGCTCGCCGAGCTGCTCGAGGTGGGGCCGGCGGCATTCCACCTGACCGGCGGAGGGTCCACGCCGCTGCAGCGGGTCACCGAAGCCGCCCTGCCCCACCTGGTCGAGCCGGGGCCGCGGACTCTGGCGCGCGGTGACGCGCGCGTCGCGGGGATCGATACGCGCGTGGTGATCGTCGGCGCACAGGCACGGCTCTCCGCGGCGCTGATCTATGGCATCCGATCCGACGACGCATGGCGGATCGTCACCACCTTTCCACTGCAGGGCGACCCCGAGGGCGTCGTCGGCGAGTTTCTCGCCGAGCCACGGCTGCGCTGGAATGCCGCGCCGTCCCACGGAGCGTAACCACAAGTTCACCCGCTCGTAGACGTATCGTCCACAGAATGCGTCTAGTCTGGACGCATCGTCCGGACTGAAGGAGCGCGAGTGACCCCCACCATCATCTTCGACTTCGACGGCACCCTCGCCGTCGGCGACGGACCCGTCCTCGCCTACGCACGCCATGCAGCCGAAGCCGCAGCTGATGACTACCTTCGACGCGTCCGCGCCGAACTCGATCTGCACTCGCGCGGGGCATCGTCGTTCCGCGACGGGTATGACGTCGTCGGCACGCTCGCGCGTGAAGACGGGGTGGACGAGGCGACGCTCAACGCCGCCTACATGCACAGCCGCAGTCGGCTCGGCACGGCGGATGCCCCGGTGAGCCCAGCTCCAGGGCTGACCGAACTGCTGGACGAGCTCGACCCTGGCATCCGGATCGTCCTCGCCACCAACGCACCCGACGACGGCATCCACGCTCTGCTGCAGTCGTGGGGCATCGCCGAGCGCTTCACCGCCACCCATTTCAGGGTCGGCAAGCCGGCCGGTCTCGAGCCGATCCTGCGCGCGGCCCTCGCCGAGGGCCCGGTGCTCTCGATCGGCGACATCTTCGCGTTCGACCTCGCCCCCGCCCAAGCGCTCGGCGCCGACACGGCGCTCGTCGGGGCCACGGCTGATTCCTCCCCTGAGAGCCCGACCCTGCGCGGCGCCACCCTCGACCTGATCGTTCCCGGCATCCGCCGATGGACGCGATCCGCTCTTCCGTCCTCCTCCGTTCCGACCTCCTCCCTTCCGCAGTGATCGTCACCATCTGAAAGGCATTACGAGTATGCGCAAGTCCATCGCCGCAGCGGGCGTTCTCGCCACCGCCGCTCTCGCACTCACCGGCTGCGGGGCAGCCGCCGACGCCACGGCCGGAGATTCCGGCACCTGGCCCGAGGAGATCACCATCTCGCTCGTCCCGTCCACCGAGAACGCCGACCTCGCAGAGGCGCTGGAACCGCTGACCGGCTACCTCAGCGATGAGCTGGGCATCACCGTCAACGGCGTCGTGGCCGACAACTACGCGGCCACGGTCGAGGCGCTCGGCGCCGACCAGGCGCAGGTCATCATCACCGACGCCGGGTCGCTGTACCACGCGATCAACCAGTACGACGCGCAGCTGATCCTGCGCGACGTGCGCTTCGGTGCCAGCTCGTACGCGTCGGTCGCGTTCACGAACAACCCCGACAAGTACTGCGACGACGCGCCCGTGCAAGCCACCTACGCCGCCAACGACGTCGCCCTGAGCTTCTGCAACGGCATCGAGCAGGAGGGCGCCGACTCGACCGGATCGGGCCCCGCCGGCCTCGACGCGCTGAAGAACATCGACGAGGGCACCAAGGTCGCACTGCAGGCCGCCACCTCTCCGGCGGGGTACCAGTACCCGATCGTCGCGATGCAGGATGCCGGTATCGACACCGACGCCGACATCGTGCAGGTTCCGGTCGAGGGCAACAACAACGCGGTGCTCGCCGTCTACAACGGCGACGCCGAGGTCAGCTTCGGCTTCTGGGACGCCCGCTCGAGCGTGCTCGGCGAGGCGCCCGATGTCGCGGACAAGGTGGTGGCGTTCGCGTACACCGACATGATCCCCAACGGCGGCGTGGCCGTCAGCAGCTCGCTGCCCGACGACCTCGTGGCCGAGCTGACCACTCTGATGGACGAGTACGTCGACTCGTCCGACGAGGCCGCACAGGTCATGTCAGACCTGGTCAGCCTCACCGACTGGACCGCCGAGACCAACCAGGACGAGATCGACCGCTACGGCGAGATCCTGCAGAAGTTCGCCAACTGATCGACCACTGAGGACACACCCATGAACAGCTCCTGGCACGTCGAACTCGATGGCGTCTCGGTCACCTATCCGAACGGCACCAAGGCGCTGACGGATGTGTCCCTGCGGGTCGACGCCGGGGAGATGGTCTCGGTCGTGGGTCTGTCCGGTTCGGGAAAGTCGACCCTGATCCGAACGATCAACGGTCTCGTGCGGGCCTCCGGTGGCACTGTCACCGTCGGCCCGCACGAGGCCAGCTCTCTGCGCGGGCGAGCCCTGCGCGAGTTGCGTGGCCACGTCGGGATGATCTTCCAGGGCTTCAACCTCGCCGAGCGCACCAACGTGTACCAGAACGTGCTCGTCGGTCGGTTCGCGCATTCGCCGGCCTGGCGCAACCTGCTCGGCATCCCGTCGAGCGACGACCGTGAGATCGCCCTGTCCGCACTCGACTCCGTCGGGATGCTCGAGAAGGTGTGGGCACGCGGCGGAGCGCTCTCGGGCGGCCAGAAGCAGCGCGTCGCGATCGCCAGGGCGCTCTCGCAGCAGCCGAGCATCATGCTCGCCGACGAGCCGGTCGCGTCTCTCGACCCGCCCACGGCACATGCCGTCATGAGCGATCTGCGGCGCATCAATCAGGAGCGCGGGCTGACGGTGATGGTCAACATCCACCTGATGGACCTCGCGCGCGAGTACACGACGCGGATGATCGGCTTGCGCTCGGGCCGCGTCGTCTACGACGGGCCGGCGCATGAGGCGTCGGATGCTGACTTCGAGCAGATCTACGGTCGCCCCATCCAGGTGCGCGATCAGCTGGGTGCGGCCGGATGAGCGCAACCGCCGTGCAGGCGCGGCCGTGTGAGCCGGCGCCGCGGCGCACGCACGACCTGCCGCCGAAGCCGCGCCACGTGTTCCGGGTCACGGCGATCGTCAGCATCCTCGTCGGCATCACGGTGCTCACCTGCATCCCCGCGATCGGCGGCGTCGAGATCGACCTGGCATCGATCGCGAAGCACTGGGACAACGGGGCCAAGAAGCTCGCGCAGCTGATGCAGCCGAACTTCGCCTTCCTGCCGCGCACGGTCGGGCCAATGCTCGAGACGCTGCAGATGGCGCTGGTCGGCGCCGTCATCGCCGCGTGCATCTCGGTGCCGCTGACGCTGTGGGCATCCAAGCCGACCAACCCGCACGGATTCAGCCGCGGACTCGTGCGCACGGTCATCAACGTCATCCGGTCTGTTCCCGACCTCGTCTACGCCTCGGTGCTGGTCGCGATGGTGGGCGTGGGAGTGCTGCCCGGTCTGATCACCCTCGTGCTGTTCGATATCGGCATCATCGTCAAGCTCGTCTCGGAGGCGATCGATTCGGCCGACCACGGGTACATGGAGGCGGGCCGTGCGTCCGGAGGCACGCAGTTCCAGATCAACCGCGTCACAGCGTTGCCCCAGACCCTGCCGCTGTTCGCGAACCAGTGGCTCTACACGCTCGAGCTCAACGTGCGCGTCTCGGCCATCCTCGGCTTCGTCGGCGCCGGCGGCATCGGCCGGATCCTTGACGAGCGGCGGGGCTTCTACGCCTACGGAGACGTCTCGGTGATCATCCTCGAGATCCTTGTCGTGGTCGTGCTCATCGAGGTGGTCTCCAACATCCTGCGAAAGAAGCTGATATGACGGTGCTCGACGTGCCACCGCGTCCGTCGCGACTGTGGCCGACCGTCTTCGCGGTGCTGGCGGGCCTGGTGATCCTGCTCGCGGCGGGTGGTCTGAACATCTCGTGGTCGGATGTGCCGAAGATCCCCGAGAACGTGATGAAGTACCTCGGTCTCATGTTCGGTCCGCCGAATTGGGAGAAGCTGCCGCGGGCGCTGATGGAGATGTGGCGGTCGGTCTCGATGGCCTGGCTCGGGGCGATCCTCTGCGTCGTCGTGTCGATCCCCTTGGGCATCCTCGCTGCGCGCGGAGTGGGACCGGCGTGGCTGCGGCTCTCGCTGCGCGGGGTGTTCGCGGTCATCCGGGCGGTGCCCGAGGTGATCATCGCGCTCATCCTGCTCACGGTCACCGGTCTCACCCCGTTCACCGGGATGCTCGCGCTCGGCATCGCCGGGATCGGCACCCAGGGCAAGTGGGTGTACGAGTCGATCGAGTCGGCCGAGGAGGGCGCGTCCGAGGCCGTGCTCGCGGCGGGTGGAACCACCGCTGAGGTCACGCGCTGGGCTCTGTGGCCGGCGGTGGCGCCGGCACTGATGTCGTTCGCGCTGTACCGGTTCGAGATCAACATCCGCACCTCGGCGATCCTCGGCATGGTCGGTGCGGGCGGCATCGGCAGTATGCTCACGAACTACACGCAGTTCCGCGAGTGGGACACCGTCGGCATGCTGCTGATCGTGATCGTCGTCGTGACGATGGCGATCGATGCGGTGTCGGGCGCGGTGCGACGTCGGATCATGGAAGGGGCCCGATCGGGTGAACTGGCACGGAGCGCCTGACGCCTCACCGTCGGCACGCATCGCCGCACTGCTGCCGTCGCTGCAGCGCGGGGAGCGTCGCGTCGCGGACGCCATCGTCGCGGACCGCGCCGGCATTGTCGAGCGGACGGCGCAGGAACTGGCGGATGCTGTGGGCATCGGCCGCACGACGGTGATCCGGGCCGCGCAGTCACTCGGCTACGAGGGGTACCCGCAGCTGCGGGTCGCGCTCGCGCAGGAGCTGGCGACGGAGCACGCGCAGGTCGAGGAGGGCGACGGCACGATGGTCGGCGCCGTGCGGGCCGGCGTCGGCAGGTTCGCCGCGAAGCTCGCCAACACGGTGTCGGCGCTGACCGAAGAGGATGTGCTGGAGTTCATCACGCTGCTCGATCGGTCGCAGCGGGTGCTGGTGATCGCCAACGGGCTTTCGGGGGCGCTGGGCATGGATCTGGTGCTGCGGTTGACGGCGGCGGGCCGGCCCGCCGAGATGCTGCCGGATGCCATGGCACAGCAGATCGCCGCCCGCCAGCTGGGGGCGGGATCGCTCTGCGTGATCATCTCGGGATCGGGTGCGAACCGCGCCACCCTCGAGGGGATGCGCGCGGCGAGCGAGGGTGGTGCGCAGGTGGTGGCCATCACGTCGTTCGCGCGGTCGGCCGTGGCGGATGCTGCCGATGTGGCGCTCGTGGTGCCGCCGGTCAACGACAGCTTTCAGGACGAGCTCATCCACACCTCGCGAGCGGCGATCATGCTGCTGATCGAGCAGCTCGTCGAGCAGTTCGTCACCTATCGGGGAGAACGCGGCCGCGAGGCGCAGGCGGCCGCTCTGTCGGTGCTCGGCAGTGGCATCCTGGAATGAGGTCCGCCGGTGGGCCGCGGGCTCCGCGACGATTCGTGACCACCGGGCGGAACGGTTATGATTGCATGACGCGTTCGTGACTCTGTGAGCCGAGCGCATGGAGACGTCGCATAGTCAGGCCTAGTGCACCACCCTGCTAAGGTGGAGTCCCCTCACGGGGACCGAGGGTTCAAATCCCTCCGTCTCCGCTCCAAGATCTTGGCTCGAAACCCGCGGAATTTCGCGGGTTTTCTGCTTCCTGGGGGAGGCGGGGAGGGCGCTTCTGCCACGGACTGCGCATGTTGCCGCATGCAGCGCTATGGGCGCATCGGGTCTGAGGACGGTTCTTTGTGTGTCGGGCAATCGTGCGATGAACCGGGCATGATCGTGGTGTGAGCGGACTTGACGAAGCGAGGGGACGACACGCACCACGGCTGGGTGGTGGCTCGCGTGCTCGTTCGGGAAGTGCGCATGGTGGTCGCATCACATATCCGCGAGACGGATCTGAGCGGCGTCATCGTACCGATCGGCAGCGATGGACTGGTCGGGGTGATCGAGGAAGGCACAACTGCCGAGACGCTCGCGCCGCCGCTCGGGCGAGCGGGTGGCGGGCGGCCGAAGTGGGCGCTGCTCGGGGGCGTGGGGGCAATGTGACCTTCCATCACAGCACGGTAGGCGGCGCAGCCAGACTGACGGAGGGGCGTCGATGAGGCCGCGCTCAATGCGCGGGGCAATCGCATACACACGAACCCCTTCGAACGCCGGCGGGGCGGTGTGATTCGTTGGCCCGATACAGAATCGAGTGTGTGACCAAGAGCGGTGTGATCGGCGAAGATGCGAGCACGTCGTCAAGGCCCACCAAGCGCCCCAAGCGAGGGCGTCGTCTCCTAACCCTGGGACTGGTCGCTGGTGCGATAGTTGTCGCGCTGGTTGTCGGTGGCGTCGTCTACATGACGCGCGCGGATTCCGATCAGGACGGGTTGGCGGACCTCGTCGAGTTGCCCGGGTGGACGACTGTGGACGGCAGAACGTACTCCACCAACCCTTACGCGGTGGATACGGACGGCGACGGTCTGACCGATGCGGAAGAAGCCGGGGAAGTCGTCTCGGAGCCCGGCGCGGAGACTCTCTACGCTGGCGTCTCCGACCCGACCAAGGCTGACTCAGACGACGATGGCCTCGAGGACCTTCTCGAGGTCTCTGGCTGGCTCACCATTCAAGGCGCGGTCTATCGGACTGACCCGCTAGATCCCGACACAGATGGCGACGGGCTCACGGACGCGCAGGAGGCGGGCCCGGCTGAGCAGGGCGCAGATGGACATGTCGAGTTCGCACCGATCTCAGATCCCGGCGTCGTCGATACAGACGGGGATGGGCTCTCCGACGCGGTCGAGGCTGATCTGAGCATTGACGCCTTCAGCAGGGACACCGACAACGACCAACTCGACGACTACCGCGAAGTCGAGGTTCTGGGAACAGATCCGGCAGACGCCGATACCGACGGCGACAGCCTCAGCGATGGGTTTGAAGTCGCCAACGCTGAGAGCCGTGGCCTGGATCCCCTGTGGAAGGACGAGCAACTCGACCCCGCAACGATCGCGTGGGAGGTTGCCCAGGGCGCGATCGTTGGCGAGCTGGCACCCGGTGATTCGCTCCCGTGGCTCATCGGCAATGTAGCCTCAAGCGGAGCGAGCCTCGTCCCCGTTGTCGGCACCGCCATCGGCACCGTCGCTGACGTGCGCGACACGATCGGATCGGCAATCCATGCAGACTGGGTCGGAGCCGGACTGAGCGCATCCAGCCTGGTCCCTTACGTTGGCGACACCGGGGCCGTGGCTGGCAAGGTCGCGAAGTTCGTGGATCGGGTCCCGACCCTCGCAGTCGCCGCAGGCGCAGCCGTGGTCGCGCTCAAGTGGGTCCCCGACGAGGTCAAAGCGACGGTCGTCAGACTCGTCAACAAGAAGTCTGATGATCTCGCCGCTGCGGGCATGACCGACGAGGCGATGGTTGCCCTCCAAATGGGCAAGACCAGCCTCGACGATCTCGCCGACGCTATGAAGCGCCCGGGCCATGTGAATGTCGATGGTCCGAATCCCGGGTTCATGGCTACCGGCACGGACGGTGAGGACTACGTCGCGCACTTCTATCACGCCTCAACGCCGGGCGTGGATCTTCAAGTCGTGCTGCCGACTGCCAACTGCGTCGAGGTCTGCAATGCGGTCGCGCGCAGGATTGACGTGCTCGCCGACGGCGTTGCACACGAGTCCAAAGTGGGTCGAGTCTCACTGACTGCGGAGATCCGCAAGCAGATCGAGTCCGACGTCCATCTCATCCAGAACGGCGACATCCAAGAGGCCCACTGGCACTTCTTCGCGAGTGATGTGACCAAGAAAATGGGGCCGACGAAGCCGCTGCTCGACTTCCTGGAGGAGAAGGGCATCAAGTACACGATCCACCTCCCGACCGAAGGGTAGCGAAATGCCTGGCTATACCGACTTCGTCGCCATGAGCAGGGCAGAGGCCACCACGTTCCTCGAGGCGCTCCTGGCAGACCAGCAACGCGCTCTCGACCACTTCTCGGCGACCATCGGCGTGGATCTGACGTACTCCGCCGACTCCCTCACTTCGGTATGGGAGTCGACGGCGCCACGACTCACGTGGCGCGCCGGCTACGCACCGCCGAGCCCGGGACAGCCTGGCCCGCGAATCAACGCGGAGCAACTGGAACCCCCACCCGAGTTGCCGACGTGGTTCCATCACCCAAGCGGGGTCGGGTACGCGCGATTCTCAGCCGAGACGCTCTGGCTGATCGACGGCGCCGGCCGCTACCTCGGGGAAACCGTCGTTCGAACGGGCCACGGGAAGTGGGCGACGGGGCAATCTCGGGCGAAGGGCTACATCTTCCAGAATCAGCCGGTGATCATTCTGGCCGACGCTCCGCCCGTGAGCCCCTTCCAGACTGCCGCGGTCCTCGCGTCGCGGGCCCTGGGCACGGGAGCAGATGCTGGGCCGCGAACACTCGCCGATGTGTATCGGGTGTGGCGTCCAGAAGAGCGACACCAGCGTTGATTGCGATGGTGGAGTGATCCTCAGGACGCGACGTGCTGCACGAGGATCGACTCGCGGCACGTAGTGCGTAGCCTCGCGGTGGAACCGAGTCAGGTCGTTTGTTTCAGCTCGCGCTCAGCCGACTCTGCGCGTGCCTCCACAAGGATCGCTACAACCTGCTCGACAACGCTTTCGACCAGCGCTTCGTCGGCCTGATGCGGATCGAGATCGATGGGAACCCAAAGATGGCCACCGTCGTTTCGAAGAACGGGCGCGTACCGTGGCGCGTCCCCTAGGAACCCGCGAATCCGCTTCACCGCGAGTCGTTCGCCCGTCACCTTGTGGAATCTGAGCCACATGGGTGTCAGTCCTTCGGATGCGAAGCCGCTGTGGAGGCCCACGGAGAAGTGGGTGCCAGGAACCGGCCCAGCCGCCTTGAGGTAGTACGAGGGAGCGTAGGCGATGTCGCGGCGAGCTACTTGTGGCCCCCGCCACACCCCCAGATGGTCGGCCAATTGCTGCGTCGCGATGTCAACCAGCCCCACCAACTCCGCGCGGCGGGTTTGCCATTCCTCGCCCATCGCCGCGCCACCCAGTGGCTCAAGAACGAAGCGCGTGCGGGCTTCTACGAGCGCGTTCAGCTGGATCAAGTCGGCTTCAAGCGACCTGGGTCCCCTGTCGTTCTCACCGAGCGCCGCCGTGAGAACATCGAGGATCTCGGTCCAGGACACACTCGCCATGGCCGAGTCATTTGGCACCACGCGGCCCGCGGCGCGTCGCATCAACTGAGCCGCATCCTCAGTTCGCGCCTTCGGCATGAGGAGCACCAGGGCGGACTGATGTCCCGCGCACTCGCTTGCCTGGAGCGCGAGATAACGGGCCGCCTGGTCAACCGTTAGCGTTGCTCCGAACTTGGCTTCGATGATCACGAGCGGCCGCCCGGAAGCGTCCTGTCCCTCGATGTCAGTCCGTCCGAACTCGGAGTGGTCTACCTCGGTGAGAACGTGGGCAACGCCCGAGAGGTCGACGGAGAGGTTCTGTTCGAGGAATCGAAGCAGTGCGGCGCGCATGCCACTGCTCTGCAGGATCACACCGAGAGCCTCGGTTGCGAACGTCTCACCTAGGCCGGCGCGACCCGCGAGGGTGCCGAGCAAAGGCCTGTGATCGTTTCCGGTGCTCACCCTGCCAGCGTAGGGACCAGCGCGGACGTGCGCAGCCCGGGACCCCGGATGTCATCTTGGTCCCTGTGTCTGAGGTCTGGGACAGGATCCTCTCGCACGGACTACGTGGGCCGTGTGGAACTCGGAGACGCTGATGATCACTCGTACGGACCTCAACTGGTGGCTCGATCTCGAGCCAGAGCTCGACTGGCAGTTCGCGACCACCTACGCGGATGGAGCTCCCCACGAGTATGTGGCTTCGCCGCGCACCGAAGGATTGGACGCCGCCGACTACGCGCGCGCAGCGCACGTCATCCAGACATTTGGCGAGCCGATGAAGTTCTACAAGTGGACCCGCATCTACCTGCGCACGCCAATGGGGTGGAAACACTGGACGATGGACGCCGACCTCGACGACACGAACCTCGTGAACCGCGGGCGAGTCGAGCACGTCTACGGCATTCAGAACATGCCCGTGACACGATCGAACGCCGCTTCCGCGTACGACGCCCTCGCGTCCAGCTGGGACAAGAACCACCCGCTGACGGAAGACGAGCATGCCCAGACCGCAGCATTCATCAAGACGGTGTTCGGCGAGCAACTGTGGCGAACCCTGGACGTGGGTTGCGGGACTGGATGGCCAGTGACGAGTGGGCTCGTCGACCCCGTCCTGTACGTCGGCATCGACCCGTCAACCGCGATGCTGAATGCCCTCGTCGCGAAGCACCCCGTCGTCGCGGGAATCCATCCGATGAGCTGGGCCACCGCCCAGGAGAATCGCGTGCTTTGCGGGACCCGTTTCGACAGCGTCCTGTCGCTCGGCGGCTCCGCATCGTATCTCGCCCCTGCTGAACTGCGTGCGCTGGCCGCTCGCGGAAAGCGGGGAGCCGTCGCCATGCACTTCGCGGAGGATGAGACACCTATCACCGGTGATCTGGACCTGCAGCTCGCCGCGGCGTCGCTCGCCGCGGCGACTGAGATCGCTGAGAGGCAACTGCGCATCGGACGGTTCGTCGTCTCGCACCTGCCCGCAGGCAGAGTGCGGGCCGATGTGCCGGCCGCGTCAATCAGCTCACGACGGGATAGTGCCTGCGCTGCGACGTGGATACCTGCCAGCCGACGATACGGCGAGAGAACACGTCGAGGACGAACGCAGCGTAGGTCCACCCGGCGTGGGTACGGATGTAGGTCAGGTCCGCAACCCAGAGCTGGTTCGGTGCCGTCGCGGTGAACGCGCGCTTCACGAGGTCGGCGGGCCGGTCGGTCTCCGCACCGTCCCCAAAGGTGGTCTTGCGGGTCTTGTCGCGCCGGATGCCCTGGATGCCCGCGGCGCGCATCAGCCGCTCGATGGTGCAGCGGGCGACCTCAACGCCCTCCCTGTTCAGAGCCGCATGGATCTTCCGGGCGCCGTAGACACCGAGGTTTGCCGTGTGGACCACCCGGATGTTCTCGGTCAGCTCCGCGTCCCTGACAGCCCGGGCAGACGGCGGCCGGCCCTTTGCGGCGTAGTAGGTGCTCGGGGCGATCTGGACGTCCGCGTCACGCAGGACCTGGCAGATCGGCTCGACCCCGAACCGGTCACGGTGCTCGTCGATGTACTCGACGAGCACCGCGGTCGGCACCTCGGCTACTTCAGCTTGCGGTCGAGCTCCGCCGCGGCGAAAAACGCTGATGCCGTCTTCAGGATCTCGTTCGCCCGCCGCAACTCCCGCACCTCGGCCTCCAGCTCCTTGATCCGCTGCGCCTCCGCGGTCGTCACCCCGGGCGCCTGCCCGGCATCGATCTCGGCCTGCTTCACCCAGCCCCGCAGCGTCTCCGGGTTGATCCCGAGCTGCTCGCCGATGCGCTGGAGCGCACCGGCCTTCCGCGCGGGGTCCTGTCGTGCCTCGACCGCGAGCCGCGTCGCGCGCTCACGCAACTCGTCCGGGTACTTCTTCGGTGCTGCCATGACTCTCATCCTCCGTGAGTTGAGAGCCTCCACCGAACCCGGGGCGCTTCATGATGACTATCCGTGGGTGCGCTGGCCGCTGTGGCCGAGTGCGGCTGTCCTCGATCCCGTACCGGCGCATGAGGGTTTGCACTCACTGGCGGGTGACGCCGTAGCGGGGGGGTGCCCCTATGTCCTTTGTCAAGCCGCGACGGCGGCTGGGGTGGCGCGTGGTTCGTAGAGGGTGCCGTCGCGGAGCATGGCGAACAGGACGTCGGATCGGCGGCGGGCGAGGGCGATGAGAGCTTGATTGTGACGCTTGCCCTGGGCGATCTTCCGGTCGTAGTAGGCGCGCGATTCAGGGTCTCGGAGGGCGGCGAACGCGGAGAGGAACATCGTCCGTTTCAGGATCTTGTTCCCGCGACGCGAGGGATGCTCGCCCCGGATGGAGCTCCCGGATCTGCGGGTGACTGGAGCGAGGCCCGCGTAAGCGGCGAGGTGTCCCGCGGTCGCGAAGGTCTTGGTGGTGACTTCGGTGAGGAGCCGGGCTGCGGTCCTGACGCCGACTCCGGGCATGCTCGTCAGGACCGGCTGAAGAGGGTGCGAATCGACGATCTTCTCGACCTCGACAGCGATCTCCTCGCGTTGCCGGCGCAGCGCGGCCAACTGCTCAGCCAGGCGTGGGAGCACGAGTGCTGCCGCGTCGGTGCCGGTCACGACGACGGTCTGCTCGTCGAGCGCGCGGGTGATCTCGGCCGCCCAGGCGCGTCCCTTGCGGGGTGCGTTCTTGAGCAGCCTGTTTCCGAGCCGTTTCTCGCCCGCCGTGCGCATCACCGTCGGCGACGGGTAGTGCTGCAGCAGGTCGAGGATCGCCGGGTGATCCAGCCGCGGCCCGAGCACCCGCTCCAGAGCGGGGTGGATCTGTGTCAGCAGGCCGCGGATCCGGTTGCTGACCTGGGTGATCTGCCCGGCGAGGTCGTCGTCGAACCCGCAGAGCATCGCCAGCTCCGCGACCTGCTCGTCAGCGACCTGAATCGACCGGAGCGTGTGGGGCATCGTCCGCGCCGTCTCTGCGATGATCGCCGCATCTCTCGCGTCGGTCTTCGCCTCACCCGGGTGCAGGTCCGCGATGCGTCGCATCGCCAGTCCGGGCAGGTAGCCGACCAGAGCCCCGCAGGCTTGTGCGACGGCGACCGGGAGTGCGCCAATCGTCGCGGGCTGATCGACCACGAGCAGGATCAGCCCGTGCGCGCTCAGCTGGTCAAGCACCGCTCGCAGCCGGGCCTCGTCGTTCGGCAGCGCCTTGTCGAACAGTCGCTTCCCGGCTCGGTCAAGAGCGACGGCATGATGTTCGCCCTTGCCGACGTCGAGACCGACGAATACGTCGACCTGGTCGTATCTGTCGATGCTGGTGACCACAGTGTCCTCCGCTTCACTCGCGACGGCGTCCGGTGGCGGTGCGTCTCGGCATCCACGTTACGAACGGCCTCGGGCAGAGCCCGGGTCCAGCCCCTATCAGCGATCACACACCGCCGACCAGGCCCGGTGACAACACCCCCCAGATCATCAAGGACAGGGGGCAGCAATCATGCCGGGCCCGGCAGGCCGTCACCCCTCAGGATCGCTCCATCCGGGCTACGAAGAAAGTAACGGGGCTTCTGTCACGGCCGTTTCTTGCTGGTCAGAGACGGTGTTCGTTCTCGTGCCTGGAAGCACCGCTTCGAAAGCCGACCAGCCCGGAATGCAAGGATCCCATTGGGATCCCGGCGTCCGGCGACACCGCCGAATCCCATGTGCTTCACGGGTACCGGCTCTCACCCGGTCGTCGAGCGCCGTACGACGAGCTCCGGTGGAAAGACTGTCTGGCGCGGGATGCTGTCGGGGTCGGCGGCCTCTTCGAGCACGATGCGCAGCGCGGTGCGTCCGATCATCCGGCTGGGCTGACGGATGGATGACAGCGGCACGGCCGCTGCAGCCGCGAAGATGGTGTCGTCGAAGCCGATGATCGCGATCTCGTCGGGCACCAGCATCCGTCCCCCCGACACCAGCGACTGAAGAAGCCCGAGGGCGATCAGGTCGTTCGCGGCGAACAGGGCGTCTGGCCAGTCCCGGCGCGGGCGGGCCAGGATGCGCGCACCGGCCGCGACCCCCTCCTCGACGGTCATCGAGGTCGTGGCCACGACCTCGAGATCAACATGCACCGCAGCGTTCTCAGCCGCCGCCCGCGCACCTGCGAGTCGGTCGTTCATCTGGCGCAGCTCGAACGGGCCGCCGACGAAGGCGATGCGGCGCCGGCCCGTCTCGATGAGGTGCTCGACCGCGAGTCGACCACCGGCGATGCTGTCCACCGAGACCGATGAGAACTCGCCGTCCGCGCTGAAGCGATCCACGAGCACGGTGGCGATGCCGGCCGACCTCAGGCGGCGCAGCTGCCGCAGCACATCGCCGAACGGCGCCAGCAGCAGGCCTCTCACCTGCTGCTCGCGGAAGAGGTCGAGGTACACCTTCTCGCGAGACGGGTCTTCATCGGTGTTGCCGTAGAGGATCGCGATGCCATGGCTGGACGCTTCGTCCTCGGCCCCGCGGACCACGTCGTTGTAGAACGGGTTCTGCCCGTCGAGCACGACGAAGCCGACCGTGGTGCTGATGCCGGCGCGGAGCTTGCGGGCGGCGTCGTTGCGCACGTAGCCGAGGTCGTCGATCGCCTGGCTGACGCGCTGTACGGACTCCGCGGAGACCTCGCCCGGCCGGTTGAGCACGTTCGAGACCGTGCCGACGGAGACGCCGGCGCGTTGCGCGACGTCGCGGATGCTCACGGGCACGGGGGTCTCCATCTCGGGCGGATCACGATTCGGTCACTGACGGTGTTGACCTCGGACCCGTGTCACATACACTAGCCTGAAACCCACCTGAAACGATTCATGTACTGTCGGTTCGAACGAACTGCATTCCACCCTCGAAGGAGAGGAACCGCCCGTGTCCGAAGACGCACCACCCGAGGGCGCCGCGCCAGAGACCACACCAGGCGCTGCACTGGAGCTGCAGCGCGTCGTGAAGTCCTTCGGGCCTGTCATCGCGCTCCGCTCGGGGAGCCTCCGCTTGCAGGCCGGCTCGATTCACGCACTGATCGGCGAGAACGGCGCGGGAAAGTCCACGATGGTGAAGATCATGGCGGGTCTCTACCGCCGCGACGCGGGCGATTTCCAGCTGCACGGCGAAGACGTCGACTTCACCAGCACCGCCCAATCCAAGGCAGCGGGAATCGCCGTGATCTACCAGGAGCCCACGCTCTTTCCCGATCTGTCGGTGACCGAGAACATCTTCATGGGCCGCCAGCCTGTCAACAGGTTCGGCCGCATCGACCGCAAGGCGATGCGCGATGAAGTCCGGCAGATCTTCCAGCGCCTGGGCGTCGCACTCGACCCCGATCGGATCACCGAGGGCCTCTCCATCGCCGACCAGCAGATCATCGAGATCGCCAAGGCCATCTCGCTCGACGCCAGCGTGCTCGTCATGGACGAGCCGACCGCCGCCCTGAGCGGAGTCGAGGTCGAGCGGCTGTTCTCAGTGGCGCGAAGCCTGCGCGACGAGGGACGCGCGATTCTGTTCATCTCGCACCGTTTCGACGAGGTCTTCGACCTGTGCGACACGGTGACGGTCATGCGCGACGGCGCATACGTCGCCACGACGCCGATCGCGGAGACCACAGTGGATGATCTCGTTCGTCAGATGGTCGGCCGTGACGTCACCGAGCTCTTTCCCAAGCAGGAGGCCCGGATCGGCGAGCCATTGCTTGAGGTGTCCGGACTCACCAGCCCCGGGGTCTTCCACGACATCTCGTTCACCGTGCGCTCCGGCGAGATCGTCGCGCTCGCCGGTCTCGTCGGCGCCGGACGCAGCGAGGTCGTGCGGGCGGTGTTCGGCGTCGATGACTATCGCGAGGGCGATGTTCGGATGCTGGGAGCCGCCGTCGTCCGCGGCAATCCGAGCGCTGCGATGCAGGCGGGCCTGGCGTTGGTGCCCGAGGACCGGCGCCGACAGGGACTGGTCATCGACGCAGGAGTGGGTGGGAACATCACCCTTGCGATCCGGCGACGCCTGGCGAAGTGGGGCCTGATCACCACGGGCATCGAGAACCGTGCTGCGCGGGTGTGGGCATCGCGCCTCGAGGTGAAGACGCACGCGCTCGACAGCGTTGCGGCGACCCTGTCCGGCGGGAATCAGCAGAAGGTCGTGCTGGCGAAGTGGCTGGCGACCGACCCGAAGGTGCTCATCATCGACGAGCCGACCCGCGGAATCGACGTCGGCACCAAATCAGAGGTGCACCGGCTGCTGTCGCAGCTCGCCGGCGAAGGCATGGGCATTCTCATGATCTCCTCCGAACTCCCCGAGGTGCTGGGCATGGCCGATTGCGTGCTCGTCATGCGTGAGGGGCGCATCACCGCCGAGATCGATCGGGCGGATGCCACCAGCGAGAACGTCATGTTCGCCGCGACCCACGCAACGGAGGCCGCGGCATGAACGCCACAGCATCGACAAGCCTGCCGTCCACGCCGGAGATCGCGAAGAAGAAGCCGTTCGGCGGGGTCGGGCGCGCTCGAGAGTTCGGAATCCTCGCAGCCCTGCTGCTGGTGATCTTCGCCGCGACCGTGAAGAACCCGAACTTCCTGTTCAGCAGCGACGGATGGCGTGACCTGCTGCTCACGCCCTCGATCCTGGTGCTCGTCGCAGTCGGGCAGGCGATCGTGATCATCACCCGCAACGTCGATCTCTCCGTCGGCTCCGTGATGGGACTCACCGCCTACCTCACCGGTCGACTGTTCATCGATGTTCCCGGCATCCCGATTGCGGTCGTCGTGCTCGCCGCCGTCGTGTTCGGTGCTGTGCTCGGTCTGATCAACGGCGCCCTGGTCGCCTTCGCGAAGGTGCCCGCGATCGTGATCACTCTGGGAACGCTGTACGCCTACCGCGGCATCAACGTGCTGTGGACCGGCAGCGACCGCATCAATCCGTCCGACATGCCCCGCGAGTTCCTGGCGCTCGGCACGCAGCAGGTGCTGACGATCCCCGTGCTCACGATCGTGGCCTTCATCGTGCTCGCAGCCGCCGCGTGGTACATGCGCAACACCAGGGGCGGGCGGGAGTATTACGCGATCGGCTCCGATCCGGATGCCGCGCAGCTGTACGGCCTCAAGGTGACCCGGCGCGTGCTCAGCGCGTTCGTGCTCTCGGGCGCCCTCGCGGGTCTCGCCGGCGTCTTCTACGCGGCGCGCTACGGGTCGATCAGCTCGCAGGCCGGATCCGGGTGGGAGCTGGATGCTGTCGGCGCCGCCGTCATCGGCGGCGTCGCGATCATGGGCGGTGTCGGCTCGGTCTGGGGCGCGGCCATCGGAGCGATGCTGCTGATGACCATCAACCGGGCGCTGCCGATCCTCGGCATCCCCGATTTCTGGCAGCGCGCTGTCGTCGGCGTGCTCATCATCGGCGCGATCGTGCTCGACCGTGTTCTCGCCGTCCGGCAGAAACGCCTCCTCATCGAAGCAAGGGATGACTCATGACCGCCGTGGCCACATCGACGAACCGCGTGATCCGCGACTTCGACCGACCGCTGTGGCGGCGGGTGCTGCTCACGCGGGAGTTTGCGATCATCGGACTCCTTCTGCTGGTCATCGTGGTGGCATCCGTGAGCATTCGCGGATTCGGCCAGCCGATCACCTACAACTACCTGCTGCTGGACGTGGCGCCGATCCTGTTCATCGCGCTGCCGATGACACTGGTCATCATCACCGGCGAGATCGATCTCTCGGTCGGCAGCATGGTGGGGCTCGCGAGCGTCGTCACGGGTGCGCTCGTGCAGGCGGGCGCGCCGTTCGAGCTGGCGGCGATCGCCGCGCTTGCGGTGGGCGTGATCGGCGGCGCCTTCAACGGCTTCCTCATCACGGTCGTCGGTCTGCCCTCCCTCGCGGTGACGATCGGCACCCTGGCGCTGTTCCGAGGTCTCGCCGTCGGACTGCTCGGCACCACCGCGGTGACCGACTTCCCCGAGATCTGGACCGACCTCGCCAAGGCGAAGATCTCCGGGACTCAGATTCCATACATCGTCATCCCGTTCCTCATCGTGCTCGCCGTCTTCGTGATCGTGCTGCACTTCACGCCGTTCGGCCGCGGCATCTACGCGATCGGCCTGTCGAAGGACGCCGCCCGCTTCTCCGGTGTCAACGTCGATCGCACGAAGTTCATCGTGTTCGTGCTGTCGGGCCTGGTGGCGGCGTTCGCCGGCATCTTCTTCACGCTCCGCTTCGGCAGTGCGCGCGGTGACAACGCGACGGGTCTCGAGCTGCAGGTCATCGCGGCCGTCGTGCTCGGCGGCGTATCGGTGTTCGGCGGGCGAGGCCGGTTGCACGGCGTGGTCGCCGCCGTGCTGCTGATCGGAGTGCTCTCCAGCGCGCTGCGGCTGGCGGGGGTCACCTCCGACGTCATCAACATCATCACCGGTGGACTGCTCGTCTTCTCGGTGGTCGCCGCCAGCGTGCTGACCTGGGCGCAGAACCTGCGGCTCAAACGACCTGTACGCCCCGCTGTCTCACCAGCGCCATGAGGCAGCCCCCGTCGCCGGCATCCGTCTGCGGCGAAACCCTCGAAAGGAACAGACAATGAAGTTCGTACGCAATCGAGCCACCGCGCTCGCCTCTGTGGCGGTGGCTGCGGCGCTCGTCCTCACCGGATGCGCCGACACCGGTTCCACCGGCGGCGGAGACGCAGGCGGCAACCAGGGTGACTCCGAGAACCTGACGATCACCTTCCTCCCCAAGAACCTCGGCAACCCGTACTTCGACGCATCGAGCGTCGGGGGCGAGGCGGCCGTGGAAGCCCTCGGCGGCACTTTCGACGAGGTCGGCCCTGCGGAGGCGACGCCGGATGCGCAGGTGAGCTACATCAACACCGCCACGCAGCAGGGCATCGGTGCACTCGTCGTCTCAGCGAACGATCCGCAGGCGATCTGCGATGCGCTGAACGAAGCACGAGATGCCGGCGTCAAGGTCGTCACGTTCGACTCCGACACCAACCCCGAATGCCGTGATCTGTTCGTCAACCAGGCCGACACCGACGGAATCGCCCGTGTGCAGGCCGACCTGATCGCCGAGCAGATCGGCGGCGAGGGCGAGGTTGCGATCCTGTCGGCCGCGGCCAACGCCACCAACCAGAACGCGTGGAACGACGCATTCGAGGCCTACGTGGCCGAGGAGTACCCCGACATCACGGTCGTCGAGACCGTCTACGGCGATGACGACGACCAGACCTCGTTCGACAAGACCGCGGCTCTGCTGCAGACGTACCCCGAGCTGAAGGGCATCGTCTCGCCCACCACGGTCGGTATCGCCGCGGCGGCTCGCTACCTGTCCACGTCGGACTACAAGGGCAAGGTCGCGCTGACCGGACTCGGCACGCCCAACCAGATGCGCGAGTACATCGAGGACGGTACCGTCACCGCCTTCGCGCTGTGGAACCCCGAGGACCTCGGGACGCTCGCCGCTTATGCAGCGGGTGCTCTGATCGCCGGCGACATCACCGGCGCCGAAGGTGACACGTTCGAGGCCGGAGACCTGGGATCGTACGAGGTCGGCGCCGACGGCGTCGTGCTGCTCGGCGACCCCTACGTCTTCGACGCGGACAACATCGCCGACTTCGACTTCTGAGTCGGCTCGCGGGCGCCCGGGCTCCGGCCCGGGCGCCCTTGTCGTGCACATCTCGCCTTCACGGCGTGTTATCCACAGTTCGCGTGGGTGCTGGTCGGATCACGCGTGGTTCGTCCGAGTCCCCGGAGTGCCTCATGTAGAGTCCC